>JAUXIR010000026.1 GCA_030620915.1 Geopsychrobacter sp.
GCAAAGAAGAAGATAGAGGTGGCCGTTATGAAAACGGCAAATCCGACCAGCAGAAGAATTCTCGAGCGCAGCGACCTGTACAAGAGCTCTGTCCTCTTGGGGTAAGGGCCTATTCTTCTTAGCGTTTCAGGAACTTATTCCTTAGCCTACACTCTATCAAAAACAGGTTAGATTGCACCTTCCCGGGCAACAGGCTTGCGGAAGGTGTCGTCGGTACTTCGATCTGCGGAGCCCTGAATCGATAAAGCACTCATTGTGTGATCGCAAGGCAGGAACAGAAGCCTCTCCCCTGCGTCAGGCTGCAGTCTTGTTTTGCCAGGGCATTTCCTGATGGAAACTATTTACAGCTATTGAATCGCTTGTTCCGCGGCGTTATAGTTGAGAGCCGTTTGGGTTCTTGTTGCACCTGACAGGGTCCTTCCCACTTGTTGAGCGGTTAAACCTTGCTGATCCAGTATCCTTTTACACGAGTAGGTAAAAATCATGCGTCGTCGCGAAAAAGCTGTCACCGACATTGCCGGTCTCGAACAAATTTTATGGCAGGGGAAGGTTTGCCAGTTGGCGATCTCTGACCTGCCAGCGCCCTATATCGTCTCGCTCAGTTACGGTTACCGTGACGGGGTGCTCTATTTCCACTCGGCGGCTGAGGGGCACAAGATCGAGCTGCTGAACTGCAATCCGCTGGTCGGGTTTTCGGTGGTTATCGATCTGGGAATCGTTGAGGGTGAACAGGGTTGCAGCTGGGGGGCAGGTTTCCGTTCGGTGGTTGGTCACGGACGGACCGAGTTTATCGAGGATCTTGAGTCGAAACGCACCGCCCTGAAGCTGTTGATGGCGCAGTACGGGGAGGGGGATTTCGACTTTCCGCAGCAGGCGATTGAGGGGACGACGGTCTTCAGGTTGGTCATCGAAGAGATGACCGGCAAGCAGTCGCGGGTTTGAACATGCCAGAGTCCCTCCCCTCACTCTTCGTCCAATTAAAAACTGCGCTGCGCGAGCTGTTTTTCGACTCTCTGCGCACCTGCGGCGAGCTGTTCAAGATCATTGTGCCGATCAGTATCGCGACCCGTTTTTTGCAACAGTGGGGGGTGGTTGACCAGCTCGGCGTGCTGATCGGTCCGGTGATGAAGCTGGTCGGCCTGCCGGGGGAGATCGGGCTGGTCTGGGCGACGGCGATGGTCACTAATCTCTATGCCGGGATGGTGGTCTTTGCTTCGCTGGCCCCGGGTCTCGAGCTGAGCGTGGCTCAGGTGACGGTCCTGACCAGCATGATGCTGGTTGCGCACGGCCTGCCGGTGGAACTGCGGATCGCGCAGAAGGCCGGGACCCGCTTTCGCACCCAGATGCTGATCCGGGTCGGGGGCGCGCTGCTGCTCGGTGGATTGCTGAATCTCGGCTACCGCTGGAGTGGCAGTCTGCAGCAGCAGAACAATGCGCTGTGGAATCCACCAGCGGTCGACCCGACCTGGCTCGGCTGGATGCAGGCTGAACTGCGCAACCTGCTTTCGATTATGCTGATTATCTTCCTCCTGATGGCGCTGCTGCGCCTCTTGAAGAAGATCGGCATTATCGATCTGCTGACCCGCCTGTTAGAGCCGCTGCTGGTGCTGCTCGGCATCGGGCGTCAGGCCGCTCCCTTGACGATTGTCGGCATGACGCTGGGCCTCAGTTACGGGGGTGGTCTGATCATCCGCGAGGCCCAGTCGGGGCGCTTGAGCAAGCAGGATGTCTTCTGCTCCATTGCGCTGATGGGACTCTGTCACAGCCTGATCGAGGATACCCTGTTGATGATGGTTCTGGGCGGTCATGTATCGGGGGTTTTCTGGGGGAGATTATTCTTTACCCTGGTTGCGGTGTTTCTCTTTAGTCGTTTGCTTCGGGTCCTGCCGCAGAGCTTTTTTGAACGCTACCTTGTGCGACCGACCCTGGCCGACAGCTCGGATAATAATGAGGAGGTTCGCTGTTGCTGATCTCCTTGATTGTCGCCATGGCCGCCAACCGCTGTATCGGCCGGGATGGACGGCTTCCCTGGCAGTTGCCGGAAGATCTACAGCGTTTCAAGCAGCTGACCATGGGGCATAGTCTGCTGATGGGGCGCAAAACCTTCGAATCGATCGGCCGGCCGCTGCCGGGTCGGACCAGTTATGTCCTCAGCCGGACTCCGGGCTTTTCCATCCAGGGCTGCCGCGTGGTCAGCGACCTGGAGCATGCCATCGATGCTGCGGAGCGCGCGGGAGAAAACGAACTCTTTATCTGTGGTGGCGAAGATGTTTACCGGCAGGCTCTACCGCTCTGTGAGCGGATCTATCTCACTCAACTTGAGCGCGAGGTAGAGGGGGATCGCTTTTTCCCTGAAGTCCCTGAAGATCAATTCCAGCGTGTTCGGCATCTACGGATCTGTGCCGGGGAAGATTGGCAGTTCTCTGTTTTACAAAGAAAACAACGGCCCTGATTTGTTAAAATCTGAGCAGTGCGCTAGCCCTTGGATAAGTTCTTTCTCTGTTTTGGGAGGTTCCAATGCGTTTAACCCTGTTTGTTTTTGTCGCTCTGCTGCTTGCGGGTTGTCTCCCGCAGCACCATCTTGCCGCACAAAAGCCTGCCTCGCAGTTGATCGTGCGCGGCGAAGCGACGATCAAGGTCAAGCCGGATCAGGTCGAGATGTCGCTTGAGGCGGTCACCTCGGCCGCGAGTGCCGATGAGGCCCTGGCGACCAACGCTGACGCCGTTGTTCAATTGCGGCAGTTGCTGGAAATTGAGGGGTTAAGCCACGAGGATTATCGAACCGGCCAGTTCAGTATCCAGCCGCAGTGGAGTCGTCCACCACGCCCGGCGCCGGCAGCTTGGGCCCCTGAGATCATTGGCTATCGGGTGCGCAACAGCCTGCTGGTAACGACCGCAAAAATCGAGCTTGCCGGACGGCTGTTGGCTCTGGCGCAGCAGGCGGGGGTCAATAAGGTCGGGAATCTAAGATTCTCCCTGGCCGATCCTGAAGAGGCCAGCCGTCAGGCGATTGCAGCGGCCACCGCAAAGGCTCGCCTGCGCGCCGCAACCCTGGCGCAGGCTGCCGGGGTTAAACTCGGCAAGCTGATCGAAGCGCGGGTTGAAGAAACTGCTGCGGGGCGGCAGCCGAGGTTGATGATGGCTGAAGCGAGCTTGGCGCGGTCTGCGGTAAACAATGTCCCGATCAGCGCCGGTGAGGTCGAGGTGAAGGCGGCGGTGGTGCTCAGTTATGCCCTCGCCGATTGAGTCCCGCCTGCGCAGCTGAGGTCAATCCCTGCGGTTTTTTGCAGATAATCCTGCCCCCAGCGGCACATCAGTTCAAGGATGGGGACTACCGTGCGGCCATCCTCGGTCAGGGAGTATTCGACGCGGGGTGGGACCTCGGCGTAGATCTGGCGGTGGAGCAGGCCATCGGCTTCGAGCTCGCGCAGTTGCTGGGTCAACATTTTCTGGGTCACGGTCTGCAGGCGCCGCTGTAATTGGCTGAAGCGCAGGGTCTTGAGCCGCAGATGCCAGAGAATCAGGCCCTTCCATTTGCCGCCGATGACCGCCAATGTGACCTCAACTCCGCAACGATAATTCGATTCTGACATCAATATATCCCTTTGTTTTCACAATAGTATCTTTTTGGATACTACAAGACTTTTTGGTAGGTACTTGAGTTTTGTATAGTAGTCGTTTAGATTTAGCGAATCAACTATGAATTTTAGCAAGGGAGATAGACTATGTCCGAGACATTCAAGGCTCTGTTGGTCGAGCAACCGGAGAAGAAGGTTTTTACGCGCAATATTGTCGAGCGTAGTATCGATGACCTGCCCGCAGGTGAACTGCTGGTGCGGGTCCATTATTCATCCCTCAATTTCAAGGATGCCCTTTCGGCCACCGGGAACCCCGGCGTTACCCGCAACTATCCGCATACGCCGGGGATCGACGCCGCCGGTGAGGTCGTCAGTTGCAGCGATGGCAGCTTCGCCCCCGGTGACCAGGTGATCGTTACCAGTTACGACCTGGGGATGGAGACCGATGGTGGCTTCGGAGAGATGATCCGGGTGCCGAGCAACTGGGCCTTGAAACTACCGGCCGGCCTCAGCCTCAAAGAGCATGATGCTGGGAACCGCCGGGCTGACCGCCGCGCTTTCGGTCTACGAGTTGGAGCAGGGCGGGGTGAAACCGCAAGATGGCCCGATCCTGGTGACCGGGGCAACCGGTGGGGTTGGCAGCCTGGCGGTGGCCATCCTGGCCAAGGCTGGCTATCAGGTGACCGCCGCGACCGGCAAGGCGTCGGAGGCCGATTACCTGAAATCGATCGGTGCAACCGAGGTGATCGAGCGCGCGGCGGTGACCGAGGGCAGCGAGCGCCCGATGATGAAGACCCTGTGGGCCGGGGTGGTCGACTGTGTCGGCGGCGAGATGCTGGCGGCGGCAATCAAATCGACCAAATACGGCGGGGTTGTCACCTGTTGTGGACTGGTCGGTTCGATCGATCTGCCGCTGAATGTCTTCCCCTTTATTTTGCGCGGGGTGCGTTTGATCGGGATCGATTCGGCCGCATGTCCGATGAGCCACCGCACCGCAGTCTGGCAGAAACTGGCAACGGAGTGGAAGTTCGGCGGCCTCGAGTCGATGGTTGACGAGATCGGTCTGGATGGGCTCGAAGAGAAGTTTCAGTCGATGCTGAAAGGCGGCCTCAAGCGGCGTGGGTTGGTGAATCTGCAGTAGGACTGACAAGAGTCGCACTCATTTGATTCAGACAAACGGCCGGGGTTTCCCGGTCGTTTTTCTGTTGACACTATTTCCCCGTTGCCCCGCTGGCGAACTTGTTCAGGGCGCCGCTGATTTTTTTTAGAACCTCATCGCAGCCTTCGATCTGATGACGCTCTTTGAGGTAGCTCGGATCGTTGTACGAAAGCTAGACCCGCCCCTGCTCGTCCTGCGAGATCAAGGCTTTTTGCGGTAGATCAATTGCGGCTGTCTGGCGGCATTTCATCAGTGGGCTACCGATCTTGGGGTTACCAAAAATCACCAGGGTCGTCGGGCGGAGATCGATACCGACCTTCTGTGCCCCGGCGGCATGATCGATCCGAGTGAAAACGGTCATCCCCTTGCTTTCCAGCAGGTTGACCAGGTGCTCGGCTGTGGCATTGACTGAATGTTGGCTGGGCAGGCGGATCATCCCTTCTGCTGCGATGGAGGGGAGAGCGATGGTCAGAAACAGGATCAGGCTCAGAAATGTGCGCATCGGGATACATCCTTTCTTGAGGGATTCTTCACTATAGCAGGTTGAGCATTGCTCTGTCTGAGCGGAGACAGTAGGATGCGGCCATGACCTTTTGTGATACGCATATTCATCTTTTCGCGCCGGAATGGAATGGGTCGCTGAGTGCGCGAATCGCCGCCGCGCAACAGGCCCGAATCGATATCATGTTGCAGCCCGGGGTGCGAGTGACGGACTGGGATGAGTTGATTGACCTTGCTGGCCGAACTGCCGGGGTCTATGCCGCGCCCGGTCTGCATCCGATGGGCGCTGCAGGCTGGGATGGCACCACTGCCGGGCGTCTGCGCAAACTCTGTCGCCTGCCGCAGGTCGTGGCCATTGGTGAAATCGGACTCGACGCTCTGCTTGATGTTGATCTGGTTGTGCAGACCCGTGCTTTTTGCGCGCAGCTTGAAATTGCGCTGGCTGCCGAACTGCCGGTGTTGATTCACTGTCGCAAGAAGAGTGCAGAGGTTCTGCAGATCTTAAAAGAGTCCGGCATTCGCAAGGTCGGTGGCATCTGGCACGGGTTCTCCGGCAGCCTGGAGACGGCGCAACAGATCGTCGATCTCGGCATGATGCTCGGTGTCGGTCCGGTGCTGCTGCGTGAGAATGCGCGCAAGCTACCCGCAGTGGTCCAGGCGCTGCCGCCTGAGACGCTGGTTCTCGAAACCGATGCGCCCGATATGGCGGCAGGACCGAAGGTGCTGATTAGGGTGGCAGAGAGGCTGGCTGAACTGCGTGGCTGGACTCTCGAAGAGACAGCGCGTATAACCACTGAGAACGCGCGACGATTGCTGAACATATAGAGGAACGAACAACGTGAGTGAACACAGATTCAGCCGGATGAAGCTGCTGGTCGGCGGCGCGGGGATGGAGAAGCTGAAAGGCGCGCGGGTCGCAATCTTCGGCATCGGCGGCGTCGGCAGCTATGCGGCCGAGGCGCTGGCGCGGGCCGGAGTCGGGCATCTGACCCTGGTCGATTTTGATGAGATCTGCGTGACCAACGTCAACCGTCAGATCCATGCCTTAAGCAGCACCATCGGCCAACAAAAGGTTGAGGCGATGGCCGAGCGTTGTCGGCAGATCAATCCGCAGGCGGAGGTTGTGCCGATCCATCGTTTCTACGATGCCGAGGCGAGCGATGAGCTCCTCGGACCCTACGACTACGTGCTCGACTGCATCGATCATATTACCGCCAAGCTGCACCTGATCGAAAGCTGCGTGCAGCGCAAGCTGCCGATCATCGCCTCGATGGGCGCGGCCAATAAGGTTGATCCGACCCGGATTACCGTTGCAGACATCAGCAAGACCGAAAAATGTCGACTGGCGCGGATCATCCGCAAGGAGTTGCGTAAACGGGGGATCGCCAAGGGGGTGCAGGTGGTTTTTTCGACCGAGGAGTTCCGTCCCCTAAGTGACGAAACCGCCGTTTGCGCCGAGAATTGTGTCTGCCCCAACAAGGAGGAGCAGCGCTGGAGCTGCGACGATCGCCGCGTTATCCTCGGTAGTTCCTCGTACATCCCGCCGATCTTCGGCCTGACCATGGCTGGTGAAGTGATCAGATCGCTGGTGGGGGAGTGATTTTTTGTAACGATTTAGATGCAGAGAAAAAGCAAAACGTAATTTGCCTCAAGATTACTTCAAGATTACTTCAAGATTAAAATCAGGATTTTGAACCTGAAATCAGTCAAATCTTGAGGTAATCGAGAAGCTGAGTGTTTTTAGATTACTTCCTTTGTGTCCCGTTTGTTGTAAAGGTCTCTGATTCCTCATGGATCCCTTATTCTGGCAAATTCCGCTCCTCATCGCTGTTGGCATTGTCGCCGGCATTCTCAACGTGCTGGCCGGTGGCGGCTCGCTCTTGACCCTGCCGCTGCTGATCTTCATGGGGCTGCCGTCGGCGGTGGCCAACGGCACCAACCGGATCGCGATCTTCTGCCAGAATATTTTTGCGATTCGCGGATTTCGCAAGCGCGGTGTGCTGCCGCTGCAGCTGGCTCTGCTCTGTACCCCGCCGGCGCTGCTCGGTAGTTGGCTGGGGGCAAACCTGGCGATCAACCTTGATGATCAGATGTTCAAGCGCATCCTGGCCATGATCATGCTTGGGGTGCTGACCTTCACCGCCATCGATCCGATGAAGCGTTTTCGTAGCGAAGACATTGCCTTCGGTTTCTGGCGCAAAGCCATTATGGTGATCAGTTTCTTCGGCGTCGGGATTTACGGCGGCTTTGTTCAGGCCGGCGTCGGTTTTCTGGTGATTACTGCATTGCTGGTTCACGGCCTCGACCTGGTGCGGATCAACGCAATCAAGGTTTTCGTCATCTTCGCCTATACCTTTATCGCCCTGGGGGTTTTTATCTATCATGGACAGATAAACTATACCCTCGGATTCGCCCTGGCAGCGGGCAATTCAATCGGCGGAATGCTCGGGCCGAAGCTGGCCGTCGACAGGGGGCATGACTGGATCAAGAGGGTGGTCACGGTCACCGTTGCGGTTTTTGCCTTGAAGTTACTGTTCTTCCCGTAATCCAGGCTTCCGATTCGGTTGACTGCCACCGAAGTCCCACGTATCATGAAATATAGAGCCTGAAACTCCCCGGGAAACGGAGCTGTCCACCGTTGTTGTCGGGGTTTTCTGTACTCTAAAAGGGTAAGCTTCAGTCTATTAACCGCATGTGAAAGGATAGTCCGGCGATGGCCGTTCGAACAATTCTCCGTTACCCAGAGCCACTGCTGAAGAAAATCTCTGCACCGGTTGTCGTGTTTGATGATGCGCTGAAACAGCTTGCGCAAGATATGGCCGAAACCATGTACGATGCCCCCGGGGTCGGTTTGGCTGCCCCGCAGGTTGGTGAACTGACGCGTCTGATCGTCATCGACTGTTCCGGCAGGGAGAATCCGCCCGATCTGATCGTTGCGGTCAATCCTGAAATTGTCGAAAAGGAGGGGGAGTCCTGCGAAGAAGAGGGTTGCCTCTCGGTCCCCGAATATTATGCGGTGGTCAAGCGGTTCGAGCGGGTGACGATGACCTATCAGGATATCGAGGGGAATCCGCAACGGCGCCAGGCCGAAGGTCTGTTGGCAGTGGCGATGCAGCATGAGATCGATCATCTGCAGGGCGTCCTGTTTGTCGATCATCTCTCCCCCTTGAAAAGATCGATCTTCCGGAAGAAATACAAGAAGCTGATGCAGGAGAGAGAAGAAGCATGATCCCTCAGGATATTCGTACTGTTTTCATGGGAACCCCTGATTTTGCGCTGGATACCCTGGGTGGCCTGATTGAGGCCGGTGTGCAGATGGTCGGGGTCTATACCCAGCCCGACCGCCCCAAGGGTCGGGGTAAGAAATTGACCCCGCCACCGGTTAAGGAGCTGGCCCTGCAGCACAACATCCCGGTGTTTCAACCGCAAAAGCTGCGCGACCCGCTGGCGGTTGAGGAGCTGAAAGTCCTGGCGCCCGATCTGATTGTGGTGGTCGCCTATGGGCAGATTCTGCCGCAGGCGGTGCTCGATATCCCGCAGTATGGTTGTATCAACGTGCATGCTTCACTCTTGCCGAAATACCGTGGCGCGGCACCGATTAACAAGGTGATCGTTGACGGTGGGGCGGAGACCGGCGTAACCACCATGCGGATGGATATCGGCCTGGATACCGGTGATATGCTGATCAAACGGACCTTGACCATCGGTGCGGATGAAACCGCCGGTCAGCTGCATGACCGGATGGCGCCGCTGGGTCGTGAGGCGATGGATGAGACCCTGCGTCAACTCTGCGCCGGGACACTCACGGCTGAGAAGCAGGATGCTGCCGAAACCTGCTACGCCTCGTTGATGAAAAAAGAGGACGGACTGATCGATTGGAGCCTGCCGGCTCAGCAGATCCACAATCTGGTGCGCGGCCTCGATCCCTGGCCGGCGGCTTACACCAGCCTTAACGGCGAAACCCTTAAAATCTCCAAAACCGCAGTCGAAGTTGGCTCCGGTGAAGCGGGTTCGGTCATCAGCGCCGACGAAAGCGGAGTGAGTATCGCCTGCGGTCAAGGTGTCCTGCGGATTGGCGAACTGCAACTGCCGGGTAAGCGCAAGATGCTGGCCGCCGATTTTCTGCGCGGACATGGTCTGCCGGTAGGTAGCTATTTAGGGAAGTAGACGAAACCGATGACCGGGACTGAACATCTTCAACAGCCGCGTAAGCGGCTGTTTATCCTTCTGCTGGCCGTCGGCGGAACCTTGGTGTTGGGGCTGGCCTTTCTGCTCTGGTGGGTGCCGAGCGTCGGACTGGTCAATATCCATCCGGTTTTGCCGGTCGTTTTCGGTGTGGTGCTGTTGGCTCTGGTTCTCTTTATCGTTGGAGCACTCGGGCTGCTGGTGCTGACTCTGCTGAGCGGGCGAGACCTGTTTCTGCTCCAGCCGTTGCGCGGACTGGTGGTCCGCTATCTCTTCCCGGCGATTATCTCCTTGGGAAAGCTGTTCGGTGTCGATCGCGATATGCTGCAGCAGTCATTTATCGTGCTGAATAACCAACTGGTCCACACCCGCAGGTTGAGGGTTCCGGCTGAGCGGACCCTGATTCTGCTGCCGCACTGTATCCAGATCTATGACTGTGCGATCAAGATAACCGGTGATGTCGAAAAGTGCGTGCGCTGTGGTAAGTGTGATATCAACGGCCTGCTCATGCTGGCGCAAAAATTCGGCATTGAAATGGCGGTCGCCACCGGCGGAACCCTGGCGCGGAAACTGATTGTCGAGAAACGGCCCAGGCTGATCGTGGCGGTTGCCTGTGAGCGGGATCTGACCTCGGGTATCCGTGATGCCTATCCACTGCCGGTGGTTGGCATCCTCAATAAACGACCGAACGGCCCCTGTTTCAATACCGGTATCCTGCTCCCCGAGGTCGAGCAGGTGCTGGAGGAGTATGTGATCCCTGCGACGGGCTGATCGATGGTCAAAACCGTCCATCTGCACGATTTTGACCATCCCGGAAAAGAAAAAAGAGACAATGAAAGAAAAAGGAATAGCAAAATGAATACAGCCAAAACGGTCATGTTGATGACCCTCTTAACCCTGGTGCTGGTCGGTTTCGGCGGCGCCCTCGGCGGTCAGGGGGGCGCTTTTTTTGCGCTGCTGATGGCCGCGGTGATGAATCTCGGCTCCTATTGGTTTTCTGACCGGATCGTAGTCAAGATGTACCGTGGACAGGAGGTTCAGAGCGGCACGCTCTACGATGTGGTCGCCGAACTCTGCCAGCGCAACCAGTTGACCATGCCGAAGGTCTA
>JAUXIR010000318.1 GCA_030620915.1 Geopsychrobacter sp.
CCTCCTTGTTGGCGAAGAACTCCTTCTCGGTCAAGAGCAGGTTGGCGATGATCTCGTAGGAAGAGGAGATCACCCCACACTTGTTGGCCGAGGCATCACGCATGATAACGACACCGGCCTGCTGCAGATGATCGCGTGCCTCGGGGGTAATGAATGAATTGGCCCCTTCGACAATCGCCCTGGCGCTCGGCTTTCCATCCTTCAGGAATTGCTGCCAGTTCCCGGCATCGATCGTCTCGGGACGCCCGCCGGCCGGAATGAAGAGATCGGCCTCGACATCGAAGATCAGATTATTGAACAGACGGTAAAATTCATCGACGGTGATCCATTCCTCGATCAGTTCATCGCCTTTGCGCGACACCTTGCGATAGAGTTCACGCAGGCCGTCACGTTTGGTCTGACTGCGATAGATCAGCATCCCGCCGTCATGCAAGGCCTGCGGATCGAACCGGTCGATATCGCTCTTGAGGATAACCTTGTGTAGCGCCTCGTGATCGGCGCCTTCGGGATCGACCAGGGCACCGGTGCCGTCCAGAATCAAACGGATCTGGACCTGCGGACAACGCTCCAGCAGCAGACGCAGTCCATTGCCCGCCACGTCCCCCCCCGGACCACCGGTCAACTTAACGCTGAAGGCGTCCTGACGCGTATCGATACCGAGTTGCTCCAGGGTGATTTCGGCGAAACGGATCACGCCGGTCGAGGTGACGCCGTACTCCTTGTGGTTGATACCGAACTTCTTACTCGATATGACCCCGGGTCCGAGCAGGTAACCGCGCTTGGTCGAGATCCGCGCGATCAGCTCAACCATCTCGTCATGCATGTTCTCGTCGGGTCCAAGCTCGATCGGTTCATCCTCGCCATAGTAATCGACGACCCGCTCATCGCGAGCCTTGCCGTTGTCGGTGACGAAGATATCGAGAAAGGCCTGAATAAAGCCGTACTGCAACTTATACAGCCTGCGCGTGACCGTTTCGGAATTATCCAGGTCGGCGGCATCGAGGGCGACCACCATCTTTGAGCCGCCTTCGTAGATATCCTTGTTCTTCAGATGCTGGGTATGGGCCAGCACGTAGTTCTCGCGGAACAGGGTATTGGCGCTGGTGATATAATCGTCGCGGTTCTTCGACAGCACCGTCCGCCAGCCGCCCCGGGCGATATCGGAGAATCCGATGTGATAACCGCAGCCATGACGGCCGAAGAAGAAGGTCACCCGAAAGGGACGCTCCGGGGCCAGATCGGAGGTATGCTCAGTCCCCAGTTCATCGAGGTAATTCGGGTCGAGACGAAACGCCAGCGCATGTTTTTCGGGGACAAAAAAGTTGGTCTTGAGCGTGTGGCTGATAAAGAGCAGGCAACAGCGGAACACCGTCCGCCGGATACCATCGAGGTAGCCATGGCCGGTGTTATAAACAGAGATAACCTGCTCCAGCTCAGCCAATTCAAGCCCATAGTTTTCATCACGGCCGGGCAGGTTCGGCTCGAAACGCAAGCGAAACAGCGCCACCAGCCGCAGGCTCATCTCACTATCGGAGTCGAAGGCGGCTTCGACCTCCTGATAATCGAAGCGATCGGGCTGGTTATGCGCCAGGGTGGTATGGCAGAAGCCGACAAAGGCATTGACCAGCGAGGCATCGACGCCGGTCATCTGTTCGCTGGTCACCAGCTGGTAGGTCTCGGTGGCGGTTGAAAGTATCTGGGTATTGAACAGTTCGAGGGCGAGTTGATTGTAGAGAAAACCGCCCTTGGCCAGCAGCTGCTTCCCCTCACCCTGCAGGTAGAAGGTCCCGAGGAAATAGGGGTGCAGCCCATTGTGGATGGTCAGACAGTAGGCGCGCTTGATGCCGAGGCCGAGACGCTTATAGACCTCCATCACCTGCTGCAGAAAATCGAGCTGGGGCGGGTTGCCGGCGGCGAACAGGATGCGATACTCGGGTTGTTCGAGGATCTCTACCGCCGGTTCGGCATCGAAGAAGACCCCGCCGTTGGCCACCGCCTGATGGTAAAGCCAGATGATCTGTGCCACCCGACGCGGCGGAGAGTGCCGCACATAGGCTTCGTTATTGATCCAGATCAGGCGCAATTGCTTGTCGAAGCGCGAAAAATCGTAACGGGGGTAGTGCTGCTTGAGTGCATTGCGAATTTCGCGTTGAAAACGCTGCGGGATGCGTGGTTCCCCGGCGCCGGAAATCTCTGCGGCGCTACGCCGATCGAACTCGAAGCGTTGCAATTCGAGCTCTTCGCCGATCCCGGGTATCGGTGCATAGGAATGGGTGAACTGGGCGTAGGAGATTTCCCGCTCGCGCAGCAGCCGCAGAGTCCGATAAAGAGAGCCCGGCTGATTCAGCCGGGCCAGGATCAAGGTTTTATCGGTATCGCGCAGCACCAGGCGCTTGTTGCGTTTGAGATAGGGCAGCTGGATCGCCAGCGAACCGATCGCTTCGGCCTCGTCGTGCATGGTCACCGAAAGATAGGGGTGCATCTGCTCCTGCAGCCACTGCAGGTTAGCACCGGAATCGAGACAGCGCGCGGTGATCGATTTGGAAACCTGACGAAACCAGCGGGTTTTTTCAGCTTCGGTCATTAAAATATCCTCTTTAAAATCAGGGGGAGCGGAAATTCCTTCCCACTCCCCCGATTATTGACTATGGAAACCAATCAGTTTCAGTGGCCGACAAGAGGTGGCACAGTCACCACCACCCGGTGTGATTTGCGCAGGATCTTCTCCGCCACGCTGCCCAGAAACGCATAATGCAGTCGTCCCTTGCTGTGACTGCCGAGGACGATCATGTCGACATCCAGACGATCGGCAACGGTTAAGATCATCGGCACCGGCTCGCCGTGGTGAACTTCAATCTGCGGTGGATGCGCCAGATCGGCCTTCATCAACTCGGTCTCACCACGCAGAATCTCGTCAAGCTGTTCACGGGTCTGTTCCGCCAGGCTCGACTCGTTGGCAGCATTCAATTTCGCCAGCTGATCAGGGCCCATGGTCAGAGCAACCATGTTGAGCACGGCATGATCCACCGTCGGCATGACATGCAGAATATGCACCTGAGCATCGAATTTCGCACCAAG
>JAUXIR010000124.1 GCA_030620915.1 Geopsychrobacter sp.
CAGATCGGCCGTAAATTTGCCGTCCGGGGTCAGCTCGGCGTTGGCCTGAGCAATTACGAAATTGGCCTCTTCCATTGCCGAAAGATAAATCACTTCGCTGGTGACCTTGCTTTTCGCGACCTTGCGGTAAGGCGTCTCGATAAATCCGTATTTATTGACCCGGGCATAGGTGGCCAACGAGTTAATCAGGCCAATATTCGGCCCTTCCGGCGTCTCGATCGGGCAAATCCGGCCGTAGTGGGTCGGATGGACGTCGCGGACCTCAAAACCGGCCCGCTCACGGGTCAGGCCACCGGGTCCAAGCGCAGACATACGACGTTTGTGAGTGACCTCAGAGAGCGGGTTGGTCTGGTCCATAAACTGGGACAACTGACTGGAACCGAAGAATTCCTTGACCACCGCTGAAACCGGCTTGGAATTGATCAGATCGTGCGGCATCAGGGCATCGACATCCTGCAGACTCATCCGCTCCTTGATCGCACGCTCCATCCGCACCAGACCGACACGGTACTGATTTTCGAGCAATTCACCAACGGCGCGCACACGACGGTTGCCGAGATGATCGATATCGTCGATATGGCCGTGGCCGTCACGCAGACCGATCAGGTAACGAACGACCTCAAGGATGTCTTCCTTGGTCAGGGTCGGCAGATCGACGGGCGAATCAAGGCTCAATTTATGATTGAGCTTAAGGCGACCGACCGGGGAGATATCGTAGCGATCAGGGCTGAAAAACAGACCGCCGAACAGGTTTGTTGCCGTTTTAACCGTCGGCGGATCACCGGGACGCAAACGACGGAAGATCTCGATGATCCCCTCATCGCTGCTGTCGATCTTATCGACCAGCAGGGTATCGCGCAGATAGGGTCCGGCAACATTACGATCGATGAAGAGAATCTCAAACTGATTAATCCCGCGCTGGCGCAGTTCTTCAAGTTTGGATTCATCCAGTTCGCCATTGGCCTCAAGCACAACTTCACCGGTCGCGGTATCCACAATATCGGAAACCACAATCTTGCCTTCCAACTCCTCAACGGTCAGAGCGATCGACTCAATTCCGGCCTCTTCCATCTTGCGGATGGCAGCCTTGGTGAACTTACGGTTGGCCTTGACCACCACCTCGCCGGAGGGCGACAGGACATCGGCATTGGCACGTTGTCCGGGCAGCAGGGCAAGATTGACCTTCTTGCTGTAGCCGGTCCCGTCAAAGGAGATCTCTTCAAGCTGGTAGTAGTACTTGAGCAGCTCTTCGGTGCTGTAGCCAAGGGCCTTGAGCAGCACAGTGGCAGGCAGTTTGCGGCGACGGTCGATACGAACATAGAGGATATCCTTATGATCGAAATCGAAATCGAGCCAGGAACCGCGATAAGGGATCACTCGGGCACTGAAAAGAATCTTGCCGCTCGAATGGGTCTTGCCGCGATCGTGAGAAAAGAAAACCCCTGGCGAACGGTGCAACTGGCTGACGATGACCCGTTCAGTGCCGTTGATAATAAAGGTGCCGTTCTCGGTCATCAGCGGAATTTCGCCGAAATAGACCTCCTGCTCCTTGATGTCACGAATCGATTGGGTCCCCGATTCCTTGTCGACATCCCAGGTAACCAGACGTACCTTGACCTTAATCGGCGCGGCAAAGGTCATGCCGCGCTGATGACATTCCTCTACGTCGTACTTCGGCGTACCCAGCCCGTAGGAGACATACTCCATCGAACAGGTGTCGCTAAAATCACGAATCGGGAAGACAGAACGAAAAACAGACTCCAAACCGATCGGACGACGGGCCGAAGACGGCAGATCCGCCTGCAGAAACCGTTTATACGAGGTTTTCTGAATATCAATAAGATTCGGAATATCGATGATATTCTCGGATTTTGCGAAGTGCTTCCGGAGGAGCGGGTTATTCGCAAACGAATAGGCCATGATTTCTCCTTTAGAGCAGGATCAATGGGCAACGTCTTACCCCAGCCAACCATTGAGGTGTGTATTCTCATTGCGTTTCAGCCATCAGAACAGGCAATTCACCACAATGCAGACGCAGACTTTTATTATATGCCAACGTCAGGACCAACAGATAGGTCCGCCCCGGCGAAACCGCCGGGGCTGATAACGACAATAGCCAAGGCCGCACAGAGACGGCCTTGGCTACCGATGAAGTTTAGGCAAAAGCCCTACTTGAGCTCAGCGCCAGCGCCGGCTTCTTCCAGCTGCTTCTTGATATCTTCGGCCTCATCCTTGGATACGGCCTCCTTACCGGTGTTCGGAGTGCCGTCGACCAGGTCTTTAGCTTCCTTGAGGCCCAGGCCGGTGATAGCGCGAACAGCCTTGATGACGTTGATCTTCTTCTCACCGATGCTGGTCAGGACAACATCAAATTCAGTCTGCTCTTCAGCGGCGGCACCTGCATCACCAGCGGCAGCAACGGCAACCGGAGCGGCAGCAGAAACACCGAATTTCTCCTCGAGTTCCTTGACGAATTCAGACATTTCGAGGACGGTCATGTTTCCTAGAAATTCAACAACTTGTTCCTTAGTTACTTCAGCCATTCTTTCCTCCACTTTATAGATAGATTCGTTTGTTTTGTTTCACTTAAAACAGGGATCAGACTCAGGCGGCCTTGCTTTGGGCAATAGCGCCAAGCACCTGAACCAGTGAGCGCGGGATGGCCGCCATGGTGCCAACAAAGTTGGACGCCGGTGCATTCATCGAGCTCAAAGCCTTCGCCAGCAGTTCTTCGCGACTCGGCAGTTTCGACAATGCCGTAATCTCGGCGACGCTGAGTAGCTTGCCATCGAGGACTCCAGCCTTCAGTTCGAAAGCCTCAATCTCTTCGGCATACTTGGTCAAAATCTTGGCAGGCGCTACGACGTCATCACCCGCAAGGGCGATAGCGGTCGGGCCGGTACAAAATTTTTCAAGCTCTGCAGCAGCTGTCCCTTTCGAGGCCAGACGCAACAAGCTGTTTTTAACCACACGATAATCAACGCCTGCAGCGACAAGTTCACGGCGTAGACGGGTTACCTGATCGACGTTGATTCCACGATAATCAGCAATAAAGGCCGCCTTGGTCCCACTGAGTTTTTCAGCGAGTTCCTGAACAATCTGCTCTTTTTCTGTTCTGTTCATGCATCTCCTCCTTTCTTAAGTAGTGTCGGGATAAAAAATCCCGCCCAAGTCAAGGCAGGGGAGACGATGAATAAACCGTCACAGAACCCTTGGGGCCTCGGCAGGTGGTTGCCCATTAAACGCCGGTATGGCGAGCCTGCTGTCTTTGGACTTGGTCTGTAATTACATACCGCCATTGCTGACGATCTGCTTTAACGTAAAGCAACCTGAACATCGGCAACATCAACCAGGATGCCCGGACCCATGGTTGAAGAGATCGAGATCTTCTGCAAGTAGATCCCTTTGGCCGATGAAGGCTTGGCCTTAATCAGCACGTCGAGCAGCGAAAGCAGATTTTCACGCAACTTGGCGGCGTCAAACGATGCCTTACCGACCGCAGCGTGAATGATTCCGGCTTTTTCGACACGATACTCGATCTTGCCGGACTTTGCCTCAGTGACAGCACGCTCGATATCGGGCGTTACCGTTCCAACCTTGGGGTTCGGCATCAGACCACGAGGTCCGAGCAGACGACCGATCTTACCAACCACACCCATCATATCGGGAGCAGCAATGGCAGTATCAAAGTCGAACCAACCACCCAGAATTTTTTCAGCGAGGTCATCACCACCGACAAAATCTGCACCGGCAGCTTCGGCCTCTTGAATCTTCTCACCCTTGGCGAAAACCAACACACGCACCGACTTGCCCAAACCATTCGGCAGCACAACCGCGCCACGAATCATCTGGTCAGCCTTACGCGGGTCAACACCGAGACGGATGCTCACCTCTACGGACTCATCAAACTTGGCGAAGGCACCCTCTTTGAGCAGGGCAATGGCTTCGTCCAGCGGATAAGCGCGCGAGCGATCAACCTTCTCCTTGGCGTTACGAATCTGTTTACCTGTTGCCATGATATATCTCCACTATTCGCCTTAAATCAGGCGATTTCAATTCCCATGCTACGTGCAGTCCCTTCAATGATCCGCACTGCCGCTTCATCAGAGAAAGCGTTAAGGTCTGCCATCTTCAGTTGCGCACTCTCAAGAACCTGCGCGGCTGTGACCTTACCAACCTTCTCCTTGTTCGGCACACCGGAACCCTTTTTCAGCTTGGCGGCACGCAAAAGGAGCACGGCTGCCGGCGGAGTCTTGGTGATGAAGGTGAAGGAACGGTCGGCGTAGACGGTGATAATCACCGGAACAACCAGACCGGCCTGGTCCTGGGTCTTGGCGTTATACGCCTTGCAGAACTCCATGATATTGACCCCGTGCTGACCGAGCGCGGGACCAACCGGAGGCGAAGGGTTCGCCTGCCCGGCAGTGATCTGCAATTTGATCTGTCCAATAACTTTTTTGGCCATTACTGACTCCTTAACAACTTACCGGCCGCACGCGGCTCAGCTGGTCTTTTCTACCTGTATGAATTCAAGTTCAACCGGGGTCCCCCGACCGAAAATACTAACCATAACCTTGAGAGTGCCGCGCTCGGGACGGACATCCTCAACCACACCTGTGAAGTTGAGAAATGGTCCATCAACAACCCGCACCGTTTCACCCACATCGAACAAGACCTTCGGCTTGGGCTTCTCTACACCCTCTTCCATCCGGTCGGTGATCTTCTTGACCTCCAGATCAGTGATAGCCGGAGGATTTTGGCCGCCGCCGACAAAACCGGTCACCTTAGAGGTCCCAGTTACGACATGCCAGGTCTCATCGTTCAGATCCATCCTCACCAGGATATATCCCGGGAAGAATTTGCGCATTGAGGTCTTACGCTCCCCCTTGCGCATCTCGACCACCGTCTCAGCAGGGATCAAGATTTCTTCGAAGCAATCCTCAACATCCATCGAACGGATCCGTTCATCGAGGCTGAGTTTTACCTTATTTTCATACCCGGAGTAGGTATGCACGCCGTACCATCTCATGGACATAGTGTTTCCTTCCCCCTAGTCATCCAAGAATCATGCGAACCAGTCTCGACAGGATCAAATCTACCCCGCCGAGAAAGACTGCCGAGACCAGGACCAGAGCAATAACAACCAGAGAAGAAGCGTAGGTATCCTTGCGCGTCGGCCAGGTTACTTTTTTCAACTCCGCCTTTACATTGGCGAGAAACACGTTTGTTTTTGCAATCATCGGTCTGTCGGCCCCTATACAAGCAATCAGTGAAAGTGGCAGGCCAGGAGGGACTCGAACCCCCAACACCCGGATTTGGAGTCCGGTGCTCTAGCCGTTAGAGCTACTGGCCTACAAACTCATCTCATAAAACACCCCGCAAAACGGGATGACAGATTACTTGGTCTCGCGATGCGGAGTATGCTTCCGACAGAAACGACAGTACTTATTAAACTCAAGTTTGTCTGGGGTGTTTCGCTTGTTCTTGGTCGTCGTATAATTACGTTGCTTGCACTCGGTGCAAGCCAATGTGACGATATCACGCATGTCGTTGTCCTTAATATCTTCGTCCCGGAATATTCCGGGACGAAGGATTAAACGTCAGGTACTGCCTACTCGATAACTTCGCTGACAACACCGGCGCCGACAGTACGGCCACCTTCGCGGATAGCGAAGCGAAGCTCTTTGTCCATGGCGATCGGAGTGATCAGATCTACGGTCATGGCGATATTGTCGCCAGGCATAACCATCTCGATACCCTCGGGAAGGG
>JAUXIR010000219.1 GCA_030620915.1 Geopsychrobacter sp.
ATCACCTCCGGAAACGACCCTGGATTTTGTGGTCTGACCGGTGTGCTCGTCTCCCTGTTTCGGTCCCCTGTCACGGACCACACCCCCCGTCTCCTTCGGGCCGGTAATCGACTCCATATCAAAACCAAACGCCATGATGATCACCTCGGCGGCAACACATTGCTCGGTGCCATCGATCACCGAAACCCGTTGACGACCGTCAGCGGCAGGCTCCCCCAGCTCGGTCTTGACCATGTTAATCCCGATCAGCCCACCCTGCTCATCGACCAATACCCTGGTCGGGCTTTCGTTGAAACAGAACTCCACCCCCTCTTCGACGGCGTTGTGAAACTCCTTACGGCTACCAGGCATGTTGGCCTGGTCACGCCGGTAGAGGCAGGTGACACTGGTTGCGCCATCACGGATCGCCGTGCGCACGCAGTCCATCGCCGTGTCACCACCACCGATCACCACCACCCTCTTGCCCCGCACATCGTAGCGCAAGTCCCATTCGAGCTTGAAAACACGACGCTGCTGATGGGTCAGGAAATTCATCGCCAGATGAACATGGGGGTGACCCTGATTTTCGATCCCCGGACATTTACCCTGCGTGGCGCCCACTCCGAGGAATACCGCGTCGTAGTCCTGGACCAGTTTTTCCAGCTGCAGATCCCGACCGAGGTCCCGGTTCAGGTGCAGCCTCAGCCCGGCTTTCTGCAGTAATTCAAAACGGAAATCGACAATCTTCTTGTCGAGTTTAAACCCGGGGATGCCGTAGGTCAGCAGTCCACCGGGAAGATCGGCGCGTTCAAACATGTCAACCCCGATCCCGGCACGCAGCAGAAAGTGAGCACAAGAGATTCCGGCCGGTCCCGAACCGATCACCGCAACCCGCTTGTCGCTGGTGACACCGGGGAATTCCAGTTCCATCCCGGCAGCAAAAGCCAGGTCGGTGATCGACGCCTCGATGGCGCCGATGGTGATGGCACCGTAACCATCATCAAGGGTGCAGGCCCCCTCGCAAAGATGACTCTGCGGACAGACCCGACCGAGGATCTCGGGGAACGGCGAGCTCTCATTCGACAGACGGAAGGCACGCTCCAGATCCCGCGCGGCGACCGCCTCGAGCCACTGTGGAATATAGTTCTGCAACGGGCAGCCGATGACGGTACAGAAGGGATCACCACACTGCACGCAGCGGTCGGCCTGCTTCCGCACATGCTTATTATCGAAGAAGCGATAGACCTCTTCGAAGTTTTTCAAGCGATCGGCCACCTCGGCCTTCAGCGGTCCTTGACGGGGGGTTTCAGTAAAGCTTTGCATCATTTATCTCCAACAGTATCTCTGTTGTATTTTCAGTTCCACACGACAGCCGATCAATCCCCTTCCTTGGGGTTGAGTGGTGCCTGCATGTCCTTGGGGGTCACCATCCAGAAATAGGCCAGCTCCTCACGGAAATTATCCAGAATGCGCTTGGCCTTTGGACTGCGGGTCCGATTATGATAGCTGATCAGGATTTTCTTGAGATAGAGCTTCCCTTCGTTATCCTCATCAACATCGATCCGGCGAGCCGTGACCAGTTCCTGATTGAGGCGATCGATAAAGACCTTCTGCCGGTCATAAACGAAGGCGACACCACCGGTCATCCCGGCACCGAAGTTGATGCCGGTATCACCCAGCACGACCACCGTTCCGCCGGTCATATATTCACAGGCATGATCTCCTGTGCCCTCAACCACCGAAAGCGCCCCCGAGTTCCGGACCGCAAAGCGTTCGCCAGCCGTACCGGCGACAAACAGCTTACCGCCGGTCGCACCGTAGAGGCAGGTATTGCCGACCGCCGAGAAGCCTTCCTGATAGATCGCCGGCGTCACGATGATCCGTCCGGCATGCATCCCCTTGCCAACGTAATCGTTGGCGACACCGGTCAACAACAGACTCATACCGTGCGACAAAAAGGCCCCGAGCGACTGACCGGCCACCCCCTTGAGTTTGATGGTGATGGCATCCTTCGGCAGACCCTCATCACCGTAATAACGCGCAATATGGCCGCTGATCAGGGTCCCAAAGCTACGGTTGGTATTGAGGATATCACGCTCAACCACAACCTCTTCCGGCGGGTTCTTGATCACCGGCAACACCTCTTCGAGCACCTGCTTCTCGAAGAGATTCTCATCGAAGGGGGGATTGCTACGTTGCCGGGTATTGCCCCCCTCAACCTGCATCAACACCTGGGAATAATCGAATTTTTTGACTTTTGGATCGTCGAGCACCTGCAACAGATCGCTGCGGCCGATGATCTCCTGCAATGAAGAGAAACCAAGTTCAGCCAGGATCTCACGCACATCCTCGGCGACATTGCGCAGATAGGCGACAACCTTTTCGACCGTGCCGATATAGTGACCACGCAGATTCTCGTCCTGGGTGGTGATACCGACGGTGCAGCGGTTGAGATGGCAGACCCGCAGCAGTTTGCAACCCAGAATCACCAGCAGTGGAGTGCCGAAGCCGAAATACTCCGCGCCAAGCAGTGCCGCCTTGACGACATCCCGGCCGGTCTTGAGACCGCCATCGGTCTGCAGCGTCACCAATTCGCGCAGTTTATTCGCCTTGAGGCTGTTATGGGCCTCAGCCAGGCCAAATTCCCAGGGATTCCCGGCGTACTTGGTCGAACTGAAGGGTGCGGCCCCGGTTCCGCCGTCACCACCGGAGATGATGATCTTGTCGGCATAGGCCTTGGTGACACCGGCAGCGATGGTGCCGACCCCCTCGCTCGACACCAGTTTAACGCTGATGATGGCCTCGGGATTAACCTGCTTCAGATCGAAGATCAACTGGGCAAGATCCTCGATCGAATAGATATCATGATGGGGCGGAGGAGAGATCAGAGTCACACCCGGGATGGTAAACCGCAGGGTCGCGATCAACGGCGTGACCTTTTCTCCCGGTAACTGACCGCCCTCGCCCGGTTTGGCGCCCTGGGCGAGCTTGATCTGGATCTCTTCAGCGCTGCGTAGATAACCCGGCGTTACCCCGAAGCGCCCGGAGGCGATCTGTTTGATCTTGCTGTTGCGCACCGAACCGAAGCGCGCGGCATCTTCACCACCCTCACCGCTATTGGAGCAGCCGCCGAGAATATTCATCGCCTCGGCCAGGGCCTCATGTGCCTCGGGCGATAGAGCCCCAAGAGACATGGCCGCCGAATCGAAGCGCCGGGTGATCTGGTCAATCGATTCAACCTTCTCAAGCGCTAACTTCTTTTTAGCCCGTTTGAAGTCAAAGGCGTCGCGCACAAATTTGAGTCCACGCCCATCAACCAGCTTGCGGAAATTCAGATATTCCTCACGACTGCGCACCTCGGCAAAACGATGCATCTGAGTCACCTGCCTGCTACCGAAATCGTGGAACTCGAAGCCCGGGTTATCACGATAGAAGCCGCCGATCTCCAGCGGATAGATCGGCTTCATAAAGGCCTTGGCAAAGACCTTGTCATGCACGGCCTGGATCCGCGCCTCGATATCGGCAAAGCCGAGTCCCGGCAGGAGTAGCGCAGAATTCTTGAAACAGCTATCAACCACCTGGCGGTCGAGTCCGATCACATCGAAAAGCGCGGCATTGCGATAGCTGGAGACGGTACTGATCCCCATCTTCGACATCACCTTGAGGATCCCCTTGTTGAGTGCGCCGTAAAGATTCATCAGCCCCAATCGGATCTCCTTCGCGCTCATCTGCTGCTTTTCACACAGCTGCAGGCCGGTGGAATAAAGCAACCAGGGGTAGATCGCGACCGTGCCATAGCCGAGCAGCACGCAGGCCGCATGGGGCTCAAACACCTCGGCGGTGCAGGCGACCAGGGATACATGTTGGCGCAACCCGGTCGCCAGCAGCTGCTGGTTCAGATAACCGACCACCAATGCCATCGGCATCAGCTTCTGCTCCGCACTCAGGCAACGGTCATCCAAGATGATGATGCGCACTCCCTGTTTGCGGACTGCCCTGACCACCTGCTTTGACAGTGACTGGAGCGCCTTCGCCAGATTGCCGCCGAAACCGGTCGAGAA
>JAUXIR010000258.1 GCA_030620915.1 Geopsychrobacter sp.
ACAACATCCTCTCTGAACACAAAGGGTCGATCAGCGCTGAAAGTACCATCAATCAAGGAACTCGTGTCTTTCTGCTGTTGCCGGTTGAGGGCGACGACGGAATAGGCTGAAAATCGCCAACGTTTGCCTGTTTTTATCCTCGCTGTCTGAATTTCACCTCATGTGAGCCAAGGGAAGTGGCCAAAAACCACCGTTTTGGCTTGCCATCTGTATACGATTCCCGGTATATCTTATGCCTTGTTGTCTGTCGGATGGTAGGGCTCTGTCCTCATCCGGATTGTTTAGCTGCTATGGATGGGAGTTTCACCAATGGAAAAAATTCTGATTGTCGATGATGAGGCCTTTATTCGTGAAAACCTTGAGCGAATTCTTGCAGCTGACGGCTATCGGGCGCAATCGACCGATTCGCCGGACGAGGCGGTTAAAATTGTCACCGAAGACGAGATCAGCCTGGTTCTGCTCGATCTGAACCTGGGGAACAAGAGTGGCCTCGATGTGCTGCGCGCGATCAAAGAGGTTGATCCCGATGTGCTGGTGATCATCATCACCGGCTATGGCACGGTTGAGAGTGCGGTTGAGGCGCTGAAGATTGGTGCTTACGATTACATCAAGAAGCCCTTCAAGGCCGATGCAATCCACCTGATTGTCAAATTGGCCCTTGAAACTCAGTCCCTGCGACGCAAGGTCAAGCGGCTGGTAAGGCAGGAGGATGATATCAAAATGGTCGGTAACAGCCCGGCCCTGCTGCATATTTTTCACCAGATCCGCGAGGTCGCCAAGCATGAAACCGCCACGGTCCTGATCACCGGGGAGAGCGGAACGGGTAAGGAACTTGTTGCCCAGGCGATCCATAATCTTTCCCCACGCGCCGACAAGCCCTTTATCGAGATCAACTGTGGTTCGCTGCCGTTCAATCTGCTGGAGAGCGAACTCTTCGGCCATGAACGGGGCGCATTTACCGATGCCAAGACCCGTAAGCTCGGCCTGTTTGAGGAATCGGACAACGGTTCAATCTTCCTCGATGAAATCGGTGAGATGGATATGGGCCTGCAGGTCAAGCTGCTGCGTGTGCTTGAGGATCGCAAAATCCGTCGCCTGGGCGGAAATCGCAATATCGACATCAATGTTCGCATCATTGCCGCGACCAATGCCAAGCTCAAGGATGCCATCGAAGCCAAGGAGTTTCGCGAGGATCTCTACTATCGCTTAAATGTCTTTCCGATCCATATTCCGCCCTTGCGCGAGCGGCGTGAAGATATCCCTTGTTTGCTTGAAAGTTTTCTCCAGCGCTTCAGCCGCGAATTCAACAAGGCGATGCGCGGGTTTTCCCGCGATGCCCTCGATCTGATGCTGCGCTACCACTGGCCGGGAAATGTTCGCGAACTGCGCAACGTGGTCGAGCGGATCTGCATCATGCACAATGTTGATGAGATTAAACCAGCGCATCTGCCGCGTGAAATCTGGGGTGAAGCCCCGCAGACCAGGGTGCCGTTCAGTTGTGAAATTCCGCCGGAAGGGATCGTACTGGAGGATGTCGTCTGCCAGGTTGAAAAGGAATTGATCTCAAAGGCCTTTGCCATAACCGGTGGCAACGTGGCCAAAACGGCAAGAATTCTTAACGTGCCGCGCGGGACATTGCGTTACAAGTTGGAAAAGTATGAATTAGGGGTGGAACTTCCTGGCTGAAAAACGCCATATTCCTGAACTGAATAGCAGAGGGATCCTGTTCTTCCTCAACTTGCCCGCCCAAAGTGGCCGATTGTTGCCACTTTGGGCGGGCTTTTTTAATTTTACTTTAGCGCAAATCGGTTGCTGATCTTTGCCACGTCATTATTTATCCGTATACAACTTACCGAAAATTCAGCGTAAATCTCTGCTCTCTGAACTCCTGACCCGCTCTTGAAAAAAATTGGCACCAGCGTTGCTCTAGTGGATAGGACGCAAAGTTTGAAAAAGTGACAGCTCATCCCCCTGCAGCTGTCATAGCCAATTATTTTACTTCAGGAGAGAATACCGATGATGACCGCTGTCTGGGATCGCCTCTGGGCGATGCACGATGAAACCAAGTCGCTCTTCAGTTTTACCCCAAAGGCCGTGAAGCGGCTGATTGGCAACAACAGTTCGTACAGTCTTTCGCATAACGAACATGATGTCGATCTGGCCGACGAAATGGCCGAAGCTCCGGCTGAACATACCGGGCGGGTTCATGGAACCCCCGGTGGCGTCGAAGAAGGGGAGCCGCGTAACTATACCTCCCGGCAGAAGTTTGGCCTGGTTCTCGGTCCTCTGCTTTTTGTGTTGATGCTGTTCTTGCCGACCCCCGCAGGGATGGAACCGTCCGCGCAACGGATGGCTGCCGTCGCGCTGCTGATGGCAACCTGGTGGATGTGTGAATCGATGCCGATTCCGGCGACCAGTCTCCTGCCGATCGTCCTCTTCCCAATGATGGGGATCATGCATACCAAGCATGCAACGGCACCCTACGCCAGTCACCTGATCTTCCTCTTCATGGGCGGCTTCATCATCGCCCTGGCGATGCAACGCTGGAACCTGCACCGGCGGATTGCGATGAATATCGTCAAGGCGGTCGGCTTCTCGCCGAGCCGTTTGATCTTCGGTTTCATGGCCGCGACCGCGCTCCTTTCGGCCTTCGTTTCGAACACGGCCACCACGGTCATGATGATGCCGATCGGTCTGGCGATCATCAGCCATGTCATCGCAGAGGGGAAGAAAGAAGGTCTCGACAAGGAGATCGATTTCTCGCCTGAGCATTTCGCCTTCGGACTCAACCTGATGCTCGGTATTGCCTATGCCGCGTCGATCGGCGGCATTGCCACCCTGATTGGAACCCCGCCCAATACGGTACTGGCCGGTTATCTGCAGAAGACCTATGGCTATGAAATCAGCTTTGTCGACTGGATGAAGGTCGGCGTTCCCCTGGTGGTCGTCATGCTGCCTATCTGCTGGTTCTGGCTGACCCGCATCGCCAACCCGATGAAACTCAAGAAAGTTCCCGGTGGCCGCGCTCTGATTACGCAAGAGCTTAAAGAGATGGGTTCGATGAGTGCCGGTGAACGCTGGACGGCGCTGATCTTCTGTCTGACTGCGCTGGGCTGGATTTTCCGTAAACAGTTCGGATTTATCTTTCCAGACCCGAAACTGGTGACCGATGCCGCGATTGCCATGACCGGTGCTCTTCTGCTCTTTTTGATTCCGATCAATATGAAGAAGAATGAATTTGTCATGGACTGGCACTGGGCGTCAAAGCTGCCCTGGGGGGTGTTGATCCTCTTCGGTGGTGGCTTGTCGATGGCCAGCGGCTTCAAGAAGACCGGCCTGGCCGAGTGGCTCGGTTCGCAGGTAGGACTGCTGGAGAATGCGCCGATCCTGCTCTTGATCTTCGCCGTCACCACCCTGATTATTTTCCTCACCGAGTTGACCAGTAACACCGCGACCAGCGCCATGGTCATGCCGATCTTATCGGCTGTGGCCATCGGCTTGGGGCAGAGCCCGCTCTTGCTGATTGTACCGGCGGCAATCGCAGCCTCCTGTGCCTTCATGCTGCCGGTCGCTACGCCACCCAACGCCATCGTCTTCGGCTCAGGCTATGTCACCATTCCGCAGATGGCGAAAAGCGGCTTCGGCCTC
>JAUXIR010000144.1 GCA_030620915.1 Geopsychrobacter sp.
CCCATAATCCTTCGCATCTTGCTGGTTATTTGACGCTCCAGCTGCGTTGTACTTTACAACTGTATAGCTACAGCTATGCAATTGAAAGCACGCCTTGCCGGCACGCCAAATCCCAGCGCAATCTTGCGAACTTTTATGAGATACATGGCACTAGTCCCCTGGACCATTAATTCAGGTCGCTTGGGGATGCTTCCGCCTTTGACTTGCCTCTCTAATTAAACTATATCTGTTTCGACTGTTATCTGAATATGGGTCCAGCAGCCAGTCGGGCTTGCCATAATCCGGCAAGTCCGACAGTCTGCCAGGGTTCTTTTTGTCCGATCTGTCACGAATATGGAATTTATATGGTTGCCAAGAAAAAAATCCTGATCGTCGATGACGAGTTTTTTTTCAGAGATGTTCTAAAGAACGCACTCAAGGATCGTTACGATATCATTGAAGGAAAAAATGGTGACGAAGCCATCTCCCTTGCCTTAGCCCATAAACCGGATCTGATTATTATTGATGTCATAATGCCTGGTCGAAGCGGCATTGATGCCTGCATGGTCCTTAAGCACAAGCCCGAAACAAGAAAGATCCCCGTTGTTTTATTTACCTCACTTGCCAAAAAAGAGGATATCGTCCTTGGGATTAAGGCCGGGGCGGATGATTACATCGTAAAACCGATGTGTCTTCCTGAAGTCCTTGCAAGGGTCGATGCGCATCTCAGAACAAAGGATTATTATGCTGAGCTGGAACATGAGGACCTTCTATTACTGTTAGAACTTTCAGAAAACATTTCCGCCATACGCAACCCCATGACAATCCTGCGTTTAATTGTTGAAAAAATGTCGGTAATTATCGATGTTGCACGATGCTCAATCGTCAGCATCAACAACAAGGGAGATCTTTTTGTCAAGGCAAGCAATGATTTGGATGAAAATGAAGAAATAAGACTCGAGCTCTACAAATATCCGGAAATCCGTAAATCCCTCGAATCAAAACAGCCCGTTATAATAAATAATATAAAAAATGATCCCCTGATGGATTCCGTCAGGAAGCACATAGGTGAACTTTCATATAACTCTATTGTTGTCATTCCGATCATTAAAAAAGAGAGCATCATCGGCACGTTCTTTTTAAGGACAGCCACTCCATTAAAGGATGGAATCACCGAAAGAATCTGCAAAGTCTGTCAGCTGGTCGCCAATATTTCGGCAAATGCGCTGGAAAATGCGATGCTTTTCGATTCGATGAAGACTGCGCAAGATTTTTTTGAAGAGATGTCGATTCGTGATGGCCTGACAAAGCTATACAATCACCGTCATTTCTACAAACGCCTTGAGGAGGAATTCAGCAGGGCGGCCCGCTACAATGAGCCTCTTTCTCTTATTTTTTTCGACATCGATGATTTTAAACGGATCAATGACAATTACGGGCATATCCGTGGCGATGAAGTACTCAAGAAAATTGGGCTCACCATGGCGAGTATCGCCAGAGAGAGTGATCTTCCTTCACGCTATGGAGGGGATGAGTTTGCCGTTATCCTGCCTAATACCTCGGCCGAAGGGGCCCTGGATGTGGCTAAGCGACTCAGCGCAACGATAAAGAGCCTCAAATTTGACAATCTGGGTGGCGAGAAGGTCACCATCAGTTCAGGGGTCGCAACCTTTATCGACAAAAAAATAAAATCCTATGATCGCCTGGTATGGCATGCCGACGGGGCGATGTACAAGGCCAAGGCACAAGGGAAGGACCATGTTGCTCAGGCCTAGCCTATAAGTTCGCGGATAACTGCCTGGGATTAAACTCCAGGACCTCGGGCGCAAGCTTACGCCTTCTTCTGAACCGGTCTCTTGAGTCTGCCTGGATGGCCGAAACAGGCTTTCAAAGCTTCAGCCAGATCTGTTCCCGCCCCCCACCGTCTTCCCATTCGGTGAGCTTGACTCTTCCGCAAGCTCACCGAGTCTTTTCAAGGCAGATTCAAGCCTATCGCTGTAAGGGTGGGCACAGGACAGGCGGATGCAGTTGCGATAACGCCGTTGCGAGGTGAATAATGAACCGGGTGCGATCCCTATCCCCTCGGCCAGTGCCTGGTAATAGAGAGTATCGGTATCGATCTCCTCCGGCAGGACCGCCCAGAGCAGAAAGCCCCCCTCCGGTCGGGTCAGCCGGGTATTTTCCGGGAAGAAGCGCGCCACCGCAGCCGAGACCAGTCCCACCTGTTTTTTACATTTTGCCGCATAACCCTTCAGATGCTTGCCATAGCGGCCAGCCGCCAGGTACTCAGCCAGAGTGAGCTGGGCCGGGCGGTTCGAATTCATCGAGACCGCCATCTTGCGCTTGAGCAGGGCAGGGCGATGATCCTTCGCCCAGATCCAACCGATCCGAAACCCCGGGGCCAACATCTTGGAGAAAGAGGAGATGAAGATGCTGCTGCCGTTATCGGCAAATGAGCCGATCGCGCGCGGCCGCACCCCGGAAAAAGGCAGATCGCCGACGATATCATCCTCGATCAATGGCACGTTGCGCGCGGCGAAGAGCTCTGCCAATTCAAGCTTCTTGTCATCCGGGGTGAGGCAGCCGAAGGGATTGTTGAAGTTGGGCTGCAGAATACAGGCCTTGACCGGGTAGCTGTCCAATGCCTGGCTCAACCTCTCGACATCGACCCCGGTCTCCGGGTCGGTCGGGATCTCCAGTGCGTAGATACCGAGGGTTTCCAGAATTTGCAGATAGCCGAAATAACAGGGCGACTCAACCGCCACCGTGTCTCCTGGGCCCGCCAGCGCGGAGAGCGCAAGGTAGAGGGCTTCGGTGCCCCCGTGGGTGATGATGATATCGTCCATGTGCGCGCTGATGCCCGCTTCGAGCATATGGAAGGCGATCTGGGCGCGCAGCTTCTTATTCCCCGCAACCTCCTCGTAGCCATAGGCATTTTCGTGCGAATTGGCGGTCTGGCGGGCAATGCGGGTCAATTCCGCCACCGGCAGCAGTTCCGGCGAGGGCGTCGCCGCCCCCAGGGGTATAATGCTGGTGTCGGCCATGGCGTTCAACACGTCGAAATGGAAATTGAACGAATCGACCCGGGTCGGCTGGAGCTCGGGATTTGAAACTCGCGGTGCCGGAATCTCCCGCAAGCGTCGACGCACGTAGAAACCTGACTGCGGCCGCGCCTCGATCCGCCCTTCCGCCTCGAGATCAAGATAGGCCTTCATCACGGTACTGATGCTCACCCGACTCTTGCGGCTCATGGCACGCAACGAGGGGAGCCGGTCACCCGGCAGCAGCGCACCGGTCTCGATCGCAACCCCGATATTGCGGATCACCGACTCATATTTGTAGCCCTCATCGGTCTGTTGCTCCTCAAGCTTCGTCATCTTCGCTCCAACTGTTATGTAGGTAATCGCGACAAACTGTAACTGTTATCCTATGCAGAACTCGATTAATTTACAAGGATCGGACAACAGATCTATGGTTCAGTTGCAATTTAAGGGATCGAGGTGAACATATGCACGAACAGGATGAGTCGATAAAAGGGTTTCCTTACCGCGCGGTTTCCGGCGGCCTGCTGGCGATGTTTCTCGCCTTCGGGGTGGGCCGCTTCGCCTATACGCCGTTGCTGCCACTGATGCTGGAGCGGACCGGGCTGGCCGTCGACATGGCGGGTTATCTGGCCACGATGATGTACCTCGGTTACCTGAGCGGTTCGCTTGTGGTGACCAGGACCCTCGCCAGCTTCGGGGCCACGCGGATGTTGGGTTGCGGCTTGATCCTGCTGGTGCTGGCGAGCGCGGCGATGTCTGGCGGGGATCTGTTCGGCTACTGGGCCTGTGTCATGTTCGGCATCGGGGTATCTTCGGCGATGGTCTTCCTCGCGACGCTCTCACTGGTTTTAGGGGTGTTTCTTGATTACGGGGCGGGTTGGCTGACGGCTTTTCTCTATGCCGGCATCGGTGCGGGGATTGTCCTGATCGGCCTCGCGGTCCCGGAAATCGGCCAAGCAGCCAGCTGGCGTGAGGCATGGTTTTTTGTCGCTCTGGCGGCCTTGCTGGTTGGAATCTTGTGCCTCTTCCTGCTCAGGCCCTATGGCCGGAAACAGCAACAGGGGCAATCCACAGCGGTAGCATGGCCAACGCCCGGGGCAAAACGATCCGCATATTATCTGATCGCCGCCTATTTCCTGCATGGCTTCGCCTACACCATCGGCGGCACCTTCATGGTTGCGATGCTCGCAGAATTTCCCGGCCTGCAGGGCCAGGCCCATAGCGGCTGGATTCTGATCGGGGCGATGGTCATCCCCTCCTGCATGGCCTGGCCTTTCGTCGCATCACGCCTGGGTGAGGTTAAAACCGTCACCATCCTGCTCGCTTTGCTCGCCCTGGCCAACCTTATTATGGTGGCCTGGCCGACTCAAAGCGGAATCCTGGTCGCGGCCACAGTCTTCGGCAGTACCTTCCTGACGATTCCCGGGCTGGTTCTGGGCCGACTCGCCAAGCTGGCCGGCAGTCAAAAAGATCAGATAACCGGCCTGGCCACCATCCTGTTCGGCATCGCCATGGCCCTCGGCCCATCGGTCGGCGGATATGTCGCCAAACTAACCGGCTCCTTCGACCGCTCACTCTTCATGGCCGCTATCACGCTACTTGCGGCGGCGGGGATCAGTATGCTGGCCGAACCGACAAAAAGCGTTGAGGAATGCGCGGCCGCCATACAGGGTGAAGCCTAGGCGGCTTAGCGTCCCCTCTCCCTGAGGGAGAGGGCCAGGGAGAGGGGGAAAGTCTCGGCAATTGCCACCAGTCCCCCCTCAGGGAGAAGGCTCAGCTCGCTTCGGCAAGCTGGATATGTTGGCTCAAAGCCTGCGCCAGCTGATCGGGGCAGCTGGTGCCGTTACGGCATTGAATACCATCCAGCAGTTCAATCACCTCACTGCAGGGCTTCCCCGCCACCAGGCGTGAAATCGCCTGCAGGTTGCCGTTACAACCACCGATAAACTTCGCCGCAGTCAGCAAATCATCTTCAATTTCAAAGTCGATAAACTTTGCACAGGAGCCTTGAGTCGCAAAGGTATTGTTCATTTTTGTCCCTTCTGTTCTGGAGTGGCGGCAAACATAGCAAAAAGCATATGAATGATGAAGCCTTTTATTGTTCCATCACGCCAATAAAAACTATGGACTGTAGTCCAAGCTTTTCTAGTGCTACTCATATTTCGTCATTCCCGCGAAGGCGGGAATCCAGTGTTTTTATGAAGCGTGGATCCCCGCATTCGCGAGGATGACGATCTTTGACCTTGTTTATTTCCTAGCACATCAAAGATCAGGCCCTACGCTGTACTGCGCAGAAGGGCATGTACGGCGACAGCATTGCTGGTTTTCCCTGATGCGATGGCGCCTGGTGATAGACTGGGGTCAAGAGGATGAGCACGAAGACAGTCTCGGAGCCCGTATGACTCAAAAAGCCAGATTCCATTTTCACG
>JAUXIR010000138.1 GCA_030620915.1 Geopsychrobacter sp.
ACAGATCGAGATGGGTCAGATAGAGCCGCACATCGAGCTCAAGTTGGGGATAGGCCGCTTCCATATGCAGGCAGAGGTTGTAAAAGGCCTTGTTGTGGTCCTTCTCCTTGAGGTGCGCCAGTTCGTGGACGACGATCATCCGCAGAAACTCGCGCGGCGCCGTCTTGAAAACCGTGCCGATGCGGATTTCATGCTTTGCTTTGAGTCTGCCGCCCTGGACCCGCGAGACGAAACTGTGCAGCCCGAGGGCCTGATGGGTCAGGTTGATCTTGTTATCGAAGGTGACCTTGGAGAGTGGCGCGGCCTTGCGCAGATACTGATTCTTAAGCTCAAGCGTAAAAGCGTAGAGTGCCTTGTCGGTCCTGATCTCATGGGCGGCCGGATATTTCTTGAGCAGCACCTCACCCAACTGCTGTGTGGCAATCAGGTCCTTGATCTGACCCGTGATCTGTTCTGGATATCCCGCCAGGTATTTTAGTTCGTGCATAGTTGTTCTCGATCTTTCGCTGTAGATCCCCGGTAGCCCTTATCGCGATTAACGATACGGAAGCTAGCAGGTCGAAAGCGCGGCGCAAAGGGATTTGTCCAAATCCGGTTGTTTTCTGACGGCAGTCCTGCAATCCTGTCATTTAATCAGGAGAGATTTTGATGGCATCCGCAACAGCCCGCTACCCGATCCCGGCACAACGCCTGCGCTCCGAAATCGAAGTCGAGCGCAGCCGCTTCATTGCCACGGTGCAGGAAGTCTGTTCCGCAGAAGAGGCCCAGGCCTTTGTCGCCGAACTCAAAGCCGAGTTTCAAGACGCCAACCATAACTGCTGGGCCTACCTGGTCGGTCCACCCGGCAGCAGCGACCGGATCGGTCTGAGTGACGACGGTGAACCCCATGGTGTCGCCGGACGTCCGATGCTGACCTGCCTGCAGCACAGCGGACTGGGGGATACCGCGGTGGTGGTGACGCGCTACTTCGGCGGGATCAAGCTCGGCAAGGGCGGGATGGTCAAGGCCTACACCGCCGCGGTGCAGACCGCCCTCGATCGGTTGCTCCGCGCCGAACGGATCGACTGGTGCAAGCTGTGCGCAACCTTTGACTACGCGCTGGTGAACGTTTTAGAGCGGCGTCTGCCAGAGTTTGAAGCTGAAGTTCTTGCGACCGATTATGCCGAAAAAGTCAGTTGGCAGCTGCGACTTCCCGAGGAACGCGCAGCCGCCTTCCGCCAGATGTTCGAAGATTTGAGCGCTGGCCAAGGCCTGCTGAAGAGATCCCCCGCATGAAAGCCTCCTCCGAACAGGCACCCAAACAACTCGCCCCCCTGTTGCGCTGGGCCTTGCTGGGTGTCGGCTGTGTCGCCATCATCCTGGCGGTGATCGGTATTTTCCTGCCGGTCCTGCCAACCGTCCCTTTTTTGCTGCTGGCGCTGGCCTGCTTTGCGCGCAGCTCCGAAAGTTTTTATGCCTGGCTGCGCGACCATGACCACCTCGGCCCGCTGATCCGCCCCTACCTGCAAGGACAGGGTATTTCATGCGCGACCAAATTGAAGGCGATCAGTCTGGTCTGGATCAGCATCGGTTTTTCGGTGCTGTTCCTGCTCGACGTTTTCTGGGTCAAGGGAGTTTTGCTGGCGATTGCGACTGCGGTGACTTTTTATCTAGTTCGGCTGCCGGAGGCAGAAGAAAGATAACGAATGCCGAAAGGCTGGCAGCCAAACATCCCCCTCACCCGGCCTTTGGCCACCTTCTCCCTCATGGCGAAGGCTTGAATTGAACGACTCAAGCAATTAGAAAACGACTTCTGATTTTGGGTAGGCATGAAGCCCAGATAGGCACATTGACAAGAGCGGGATAAAGGTATAATTTTTATACCATGAGTTTCGAATACGATCCGAAAAAAAGCGCCGCTAACTTGAAGAAGCACGGCATTGACTTCGATGTAGCTCAAAATCTTTGGTGTGACCCTGACCTACTGGAAATTCCGGCAAAAACCGTTGATGAATCAAGATGTCTGGTCATCGGAAAAATTGAGGGGAAACACTGGTCTGCGGTGATCACCTACCGCAAAGAAACTATTCGCCTGATCTCTGTCAGACGTTCCAGGCAAGAGGAGATCGAAATTTATGAAAGCTGAAGATTTCGACAAAAAATTTGACGGTGGCCAAAGCATAATCGATAACCTTGATCTTTCCAAGGCTCGTCGTCCAGAGCAGGAGCAAAAACGCGTCAATGTCGATTTCCCCGTCTGGATGATTCAGTCTCTGGACAAAGAAGCTCGACGCCTCGGTGTTCCTCGGCAGTCAATCATCAAAATGTGGCTCGCTGAGAGGCTTGAAAAGATCGCAAGCTAACAGCCTCCTAGGGGAAACTCCGCGAGGCGGGGGACGGCGTTGCGGTATGCGCAGCTCGCGCCGTGAATCGAACCCGTACAGTCTTGCGACCCAGGCATTCCAACCTATATCGTCCCGACCATTTCTTGCAGCTGTTTGAAACCGACCCGCTCCATCTGCTGGCCGGTAATGCGACAATGAGGGGTCTGGCGCCGTTCATTCAGTGGATGAACTGTGCATTCGATCTCGATCTTGTCCTCTTCAAGATAGAACCGCGTCGTTTCAGCATCCCCCTCCTCCTCAAAAGAAATCCCCTCAGATTCAAAAAAATAACCAACCTCTTCCGGCTTGTCACAGAACAGCTGCAGGTTGATATCGCTGATCTCGCGCACTTCACCGCGCTGCACCGATCCGACCAGCAGCGGCTGGAAGGGTTCAAGCCACTCCAGATACTTCAGCGCCAGTTGTCGCCATTCCCTCACGCGGCTAGCCAGCCGTTCTCCGCCGTAAAAGCGCATCAGCTGCTGCAGCTCGCTATGGATCTCGGCATATTCGGGTAGATGGGCACCACGCGAGCTTGAAACCGACGGCCCGAAATGCCGCACCGCCTGCCGCCGAGCGTCGCGGTAGCTGCGAACCTCCTCCTCGAATAACAGTTGCGCCGCAGCGCGGGCGATCTCCGCTTTGATCCGTTCGTTGCGTGCCATGATCCAGATATGCCTCCCGTTGGATGTGCAACCCCGCCAGTTTTTGACTTAAGTCATGTCATCACAGGGTCACTGCCGCTAGAATCTGATTTTCACTGTTTAACATTCGTACAGTCTTCAGCTAACCATATGTCTATAAGGAGTATAAACCATGAGCAATTGTGCATGCGGCGGCGGACATCATGCCGGAGGCGGCGGCCCCTTCTCAGAAGGCAGAGAACTGGTTGATTTTGTCGCCCAGGCCCATGGCGGCGCGAAGCGCAACGCACCGATCCCCGGCGGCGGTCTGGCGACAAGTTGCCAGGGCTGCGGCGCGCCCTTTACCCTGACGACCTTCGTCGGCAGCTGCCCGGAGTGCCAAGGTGTCCATGCGGTTGCTCCGCCGCGCAGTGATGATGCGGCCAACATCCAGTTTGCCGGGCTTGGTTATCGGCTGCCCTGATGCCGGTTAAACAACAAAAAAAGGCGGCTTTCGGACAGAGAGTCACCTTTTTTTTGAAAAAAACGCACCTTGGCCTTACCATCCCACCCGTGTGACGCAGCCGCTACAAGCGGCCAGGAGGTCGGGCGCGTTTCTTTGCTTACTTTCTTGTCGCGCGACAAGATCAAGTAAGGCGTCTGTCGGGCCGCAACCCGACGGTCCAGAAGATTTAACCCACCCACGCCAAAATCTAAACGAAAAGGCAGCATGAGTGCGGGTTTATTGACACCCGCCCCGCTGCTGACGTATACAAGACCCCCCTTCACTTAAAGTCCCTTTAGTCCGCTTTAGAAAAAGAGAGTAAAGATCGATGATGAATCTCAAGCCTGAAGTTGTCGCCCAACTCGAGCGCGTGCTCGGTTCCGTGGAAATGCTGCTGCCCAAGATGGCCAAACCGGTCGACTGGTCAACCTGCCATGCGGCCAACTGGCGTCGCCATTCCTTCTCCGGCTATCTTGAACCGGTCAAGGTGACCGACATCACCCGGCTTGATCAATTGCTCGGCGTCGAAGATCAGAAAAAAACCATGATCGACAACACGCGTCAGTTTCTCAAGGGGCTGCCGGCCAACAACGCCCTGCTCTGGGGTTCGCGCGGCACCGGTAAGTCGTCGATCGTCAAGGCACTGCTCAACGAGTATGGCGACCAGGGGCTACGGGTCATCCAGGTCGAAAAAGAGGATCTGATCTACATCTCGGAAATCTTTACCGCGGTTGAGGATCTGCCTTACCGCTTCATCATGCTCTGCGATGACCTGACCTTTGAGATGGGCGAACTCTCCTACAAGATGCTCAAGAGTGCATTGGACGGTTCGGTCTACTCGGCGCCGGAGAACGTGCTGATCTACGTCACCAGTAATCGTCGCTACCTGCTCCCTGAATACGAGGGGGACCATCTCGGCGGCAAGTATGTCAAGGGCGAGTTGCAGCAGAGTGAGATTCAGGAAGAGAAGAGTTCGCTCTCTGACCGCTTCGGTCTCTGGGTTCCCTTCCATGTCTTTTCGCAGGACCGTTACCTCGAAGCGGTCAAACTGTGCATCGAGCGTTTCGCCCGAGAGCTGAGTCGGGAGATCCCGATGACCAAGGAGCTGGAGATGGCGGCGATCAAATGGTCTCGGGATAAAACCAAGCGTTGCGGGCGCACAGCCTTCCAGTTTTCTAAAAACTGGGTCGGCAAATATCTGCTCAGATAGGTCAACGGAATGAAACCCGAAACCTTAGCCAAACAGCTCAAGGCAAAAACACCAGCCTGCGTTATCGATGTGCGCAGCGGATTCGAATATCGTAGCGGCCATATTCCGGGGGCGTTGAACCTGCCGGTATCGAGCCTGCTGCTCAAACGCGGCCGCTTGCCCCAGGACCGGCAGTCGCTGCTGGTGATTACCTGCGAGCACGGTCCGCGTGCGGTGCTGGCCAGGGGGGTGCTCGGTCTGCTCGGATTCAAAAATTGCGAACTGCTGGATGGACATATGCATGCCTACCGCAAAAAAGGCCTGCCGCTCGAAGAATAGCCTGCTGCAGGCTTTCATGTTACTCGGCCCCGGTCTTTTGCACTGGAGAATAGAATATGCAAATCGGATGGTATCCGGGTCACATGAAGAAGGCCCGCGAACTGATCGAAGGTCTGGTCAAAAACATCGATCTGATCGTCGAAATACTCGACGCACGCCTGCCCCAGAGTAGCGCCAACCCGGTACTTCAGGAACTGCGCGGCCGTCGCCCGTTCATCCGGGTGCTGAATAAAGAAGATCTGGCCGACCCGGCTGCAACCAAGGCCTGGAAAAATTATTTTGAGCAGGAAGAGGGGGTTAAGGCCTTGCCGCTGTCGGCGAAGAATCACTCGGCAGCCGCCAGTCTGCAGAAGCTTTGCCGCCGCATGGTCCCCCATCGCTGCAAACCGGGACGCCCCTTGCGGGTGATGATTGTCGGTATTCCCAATGTCGGCAAGTCGACCATGATCAACACCCTGGCCGGCAAGAAGATGGCACGCGTCGGTGACAAACCGGCGATCACCACC
>JAUXIR010000286.1 GCA_030620915.1 Geopsychrobacter sp.
AGACCCACCCTTCAGACTCATCTTCGGATTGGAATAGACTAAGAGAAGGGACTGAGAAACCCGGAATATTCAATCCTTAATGCCTCCTGTCATACAGGAAGAACTGGCGCAGGCGACACTTGCGACAGAGGGTGGTAGACTCAGGGTTGTCTGTACTTTGAGATATAAGGAAAGGGGTCGGCCATGCTGATGAGGCAACTAATTTTTTTGACGATGATTGCCCTTCTAGCCGGCTGCGCCGTCAATCCGGTGACCGGCAAGAAGGAGTTAAGCCTTGTCAGCGAAAAGCAGGAGCTCGCCATCGGTGCGCAGCAATACGCTCCCGCGCGTCAGTCTCAGGGGGGGGATTATGCGGTGGATCACGAGCTGAGCGCCTATGTCAGTCGGGTCGGACAGCGGCTTGCGGCGGTGAGCGACCGAAAACTTCCCTATGAGTTCAAGGTCTTAAACAGTTCCGTCCCCAACGCCTGGGCGCTGCCCGGCGGCAAGATATCGATCAATCGCGGCCTGTTGACCGAGTTGAAGAGTGAAGCCGAACTGGCCGCCGTGCTCGGCCACGAGATAGTGCATGCCGCCGCCAAGCATGGCGTCCGCAGCATGTCGAAGGGGATGCTGCTGCAGGCTGGCGTGGCGGGAGCCGCGATTGCGACCCAGGGGACAGATTATGCGAATCTGGCCCAGATGGGCACGGGGATCGGGGCACAACTGATCACGCAGAAATACGGGCGCGATGCCGAACGTGAGTCGGACTTCTACGGCATGCAATACATGGTGCGTGCCGGGTACGATCCACAGGGCGCCGTCGATCTGCAACGCACCTTTGTCAAACTCGCCGAAGGCAGGCGGCAGGATTGGCTCAATGGCCTCTTTGCCAGCCATCCGCCATCTCAGGAACGGGTGCAGAACAATATCGAGCTATTGGCCAGCCTGCCCAAGGGCGGCGACCTGGGTGTCGCGCGCTATCGCACCAAGACCGCCCGGCTGACCCGCACCAAACCAGCCTATGAGGCCTACGACGAGGGGCGCGAGGCGCTGGCGAAAGGCGATCGGGCCAAGGCCGGTCGGCTGGCGCAACAGGCCATCGCCCTGGAGCCGAAAGAGGCCCACTTCTACGGACTGCTGGGCGATGTGGAGCAGAAAAACAAGCGCCTCAAACCGGCCATGTTGCAATATGACAAGGCAATCCAACTGAATCCAAACTTCTTTTACTACTATCTTCAGCGCGGCAAACTGAACGAACAGCTGAATCTCACCAGTCAGGCACAAGCCGACTTGGAGCGCAGCGTCAAGTTGCTCCCCACCGCCGGTGCCTACAACTCCCTCGGTAATCTGGCCCAAAAAGCCGGACGCCTGACGGACGCCAAGGGCTACTATGCCAAGGTCGCTGGCACAGAGGGTGAACTGGGTCTGCAGGCATACGGCGCACTGGTCGATCTGGATCTGAAAGATAACCCCGCTAAATATGTGAGGGTCAGAGTCGGGCAGGACGCCCAGAGCAGGATCGTCGCCCGGGTCAGCAATCCGACCCCGCGAAATATCAGCCGGATTGTGCTGCTTATTCAATACCGGGATGCGACAGGCAAGACGCAACAGTTGCGGCGCAGTTTGAGCGGTACGGTCGCGGCCGAAAGTCAGCAGCTCTTTGACCTCGACCTGACCGGGAAACTGACTCAGGAGCAGATCAAGACGCTGCAATCGGGGATAGCCGAAGCGCAGGTGGTTCGCTGAAAGGATAAAATATGAGTAAGCCTGTTTGCGTTGTTATTGGTGTAGGCCCTGGCAACGGCACCGCGATTGCCAGAAAATTTGCGGCTCAGGGGTACGCCGTTGCTCTTTGCGCACGAACCCAGACAAAACTCAGGGCGCTGGCCGAGGAGCTGCCTGATGCAGCAGCCTTCGTCTACGATGTGACGGACCCAGAGGCAGCAACGCGTGTGTTCGCCGAAATCGAACAAGCGATGGGTCCGGTATCGGTTGTCGCCTATAACGCCGGTTCAGGAGCATGGGGCAATATCGATGAGGTGGCGGTCAACGTATTTCAATTATCCTGGGAAGTGAATACGCGCGGTTTGTTGTTGGCGGTCAAAGCAGTCTTACCCCAGATGCGTAAACATGGTGGCGGTGCGATCGTGATTACCGGTGCAACGGCAGCCTTAAGGGGTGGGTTGGCGTCCACTGCATTTGCCTCGGCCAAAGCGGCCCAACGCAATCTGGCCCAATCATTAGCCAAGCAACTAGGCCCGGAAAAAATCCATGTCGGCTATATCGTCCTGGATGGCATGGTGGACCTGGAAAAAACCATGCGGAACATGCCGGATAAGCCGCTCGATTTCTTTCTGAGTGCCGAACAGATTGCCGAGGCATTCTTCTATCTTGCCACTCAACCGGAGCGCGCCTGGACATTCGAAATGGACCTGCGCCCCTACGCAGAGAAGTGGTAGCCTGCGACAAGCCGCTCAGGGGGCAGATCACAACGGACCGATGTGGCCAAGGGTCCGGCACTCGTCATGTTCACGAATCAGGCAGACTGCCCCTGAATTCCGGCCGCCTCCTTCATATCTCTTACAATTGGTGTAGACTCAGGGTGTGTGCCTGAAACAAGTGCTGGTGTGTGTGTTTTTTTTCATTTCGGCACAGGGGAGAAGAAGCCATGGTCGCCTGCAAAGGTCTTCGAAAAGCACCCTTCCTTCCGACCCTTCTTCTCATTATACTGACCCTTGTCGCCTTATCACCATCACCCAGCCAGGCCTACGAGCTACTCATCGGCACCGGAAAGGTGGGGACCTTTTCCCATTTTGCCGGCAAAGCCGTCTGTCGTACCATTCACAAATTTGACCGGGATCTTAGCTGCCGGCCGGTGCCGTCCGATAACCATACCGACAGCCTGACCAATGTTCTGAGCGGGTCACTGGATATGGCGCTGGTCAATTCAAAGATGATCTACGACGCCTTTCACGCGGCCGGTCCCTTTCGATATATAACCCTCGAATATGATCAGTTACGTCTGCTTATGCCGCTCTACCGAACGCCGATCTCCCTGCTGGTTCGCCAGGATGCGAAAATCACAAAGCTTGCCGACCTGGCGGGGAAAAGAGTTAATGCCGGGGCACCGTTCAGCTTGCAGAATATTGTCTTCAAGGAGATCATGGCCGCAGGGAGCTGGCAAAAAAACAGTTTCAGCCTCTTCCAGAACCTGTCGGATAGCGGCGCGCAGGATTATATTGCCCTGCACAGCGGGTCTGTGCAAGCGATGCTTCATATCGGTTTACATCCTGACGAAAAACTCGCCCGCAGCCGGGCAAATGGGAGTACGGATATTGTCGGCATTAGCGGGCAGGCTGTCAGCGGGTTGATCGATTCCAACTCGGGCTTTTACCGCCAG
>JAUXIR010000180.1 GCA_030620915.1 Geopsychrobacter sp.
ATCCGCATTCACCAACCGATCCGAGACCAACGGGTCCACTTCAGCCTGGAGAAGCTCCCCTATCATTATTACGCCATCGCCGTTCTTCACGATGAAAACCTGAATGTCCAAATGGATAAATCCCTCATCGGCTTTCCACACGAGGGGTTCGGCTTTTCTCGCAATCCCGTTCCACTGTTCGGGGCACCGGACTACGAACAATCCCGTTTTCTGTTTGTTACCGAACACCTACGGCAAACCATTGAGATCCAGTACCCCAAAAAGCAGAAGATGCGCCCGGAAAAAGCAGGACCCCCTGCCGAGCGGTTGAAATAGTGCTCGCCATGATCTATAAATGGCACGAGTAGTCAGTCTGACTGTCGCTAGGATCCGGCAAGACAGACTGCTGGTTCTCTTCTCTCCCCGTCATACCGCTCCTGAGGCCCTATGGGATATCGCACGCTTAAACAAGCTGTTACTGACCTTGAAAAAACCGGTCAACTCATTCGGATCAATCAGCCGATCGATCCGAATCTTCTAGCCGGAGCCATTCAGCGCCGCGTATATCAGGCACAGGGACCAGCGCTGCTGTTCAGCAAGCTGAAAGGCTGTGGCTTTCCAGCGGTCGCCAATCTGTTCGGCACTCTGGAGCGTACCCGTTTTCTATTTCGTGACAGCCTGCGCAGCGTCGAGACCCTGATCAACTTAAAACTCGACCCCAAGCAACTGCTTAAACAGCCGTCCAACCTGCTGCGCGCGCCTGCTGCTGCCTGGCATCTGCTGCCTAAAAAAGTCAAGAATGGCCCGGCCCTGCTGCAACAGACCAGCCTATCGGAACTACCGCAGATCAAGAGCTGGCCGGATGACGGCGGTGCATTTATCACCCTGCCGCAGGTCTATAGTGAGAGCCCTGCGAACCCCGGCTTGCGCAACTCGAACCTCGGTATGTACCGGGTGCAGATTTCGGGCAATCGATACCAATCTGACGAAGAGATCGGCCTCCATTACCAGATTCATCGTGGTATCGGCGTTCACCACCGCGAGGCACTGGCTCTTGGTCGTCCCCTAAGAGTCAATATTTTTGTCGGCGGCCCCCCGGCAATGACCGTAGCGGCAGTCATGCCGCTGCCCGAGGGGATGCCGGAGATGGCCTTCGCCGGCCTGCTCGGCGGCCATAGAATTCCGCTGGTCAATGGCCCCGGCGACCTGCCGATCCCGGCCGAGACCGATTTTGTGATCTGCGGCACCATCGACCCGCGCCTCAAGAAGTCGGAAGGTCCCTTCGGCGACCACCTCGGCTACTATAGCCTGGCTCACGATTTCCCCTTGATCAAGGTCGAGGCGGTTTTTCATCGTCCCGATGCGATCTGGTCTTTTACCACCGTCGGCCGGCCGCCACAGGAGGACACCAGTTTTGGGGCCTTCATCCACGAGCTGACCGGCGCACTGATTCCCGATGTGCTCCCCGGCGTCAAGGCGGTACACGCGGTCGACGCGACAGGTGTACATCCATTGCTCCTGGCCATCGGCAGCGAGCGATATACACCCTACGAGCAACTGCGCCAGCCACAGGAATTGCTGACTCAGGCCAATGCAATCCTCGGTCAGGGCCAGCTCTCCTTGGCCAAATATCTACTGATGGCGGCCGAGAATGACAACCCGCGGCTCGATATCCAGGATATCCCCGCTTTCTTTGCTCACCTGCTCGAACGGGTCGATTGGCGTCGTGATCTGCACTTTCAGACCAACACCACCATCGACACCCTCGATTACAGCGGCGAGGGGCTGAATCGCGGTTCCAAGGTTGTTATCGCCGCGGTCGGACCAGCCCGCCGCGAACTTCCCCTGCGGATTCCCGAGAATCTCAGGCTGACAAGCGGGTTCAGCAGGCCACGCCTTGCACTTCCCGGCCTGCTGGTCATCGAAGGCCCCACCTGCACGCTCCATCAACCGGGTGCTGATCTCGACATTGAACAGTTCGCCAGTAGTCTGGATGCAGACAATCCACTCAATCAATTTCCGCTGATCCGGATCGTCGATGACAGCGACTTTTGTGCTGCCGCACTCAACAACTGGTTGTGGGTCGCCTTTACCCGTAGCAATCCAGCCGCCGATATCTACGGCGTTGGCAGCACCACGCAGGCTAAACACTGGGGCTGCGAGGGCGCACTGATTATCGACGCGCGGATCAAGCCGCACCATGCTCCGCCCTTGATCGACGACCCGCAGGTTGAAAAACAGGTCGATGCGCTGGGTGCCAGTGGCGGACCGCTGCACGGAATTATCTGATTTTGCAATTAATCCATTTGAGGTTTTGCTGATGCTGATAAAGAACAAGGATTTTGAGACGGTTCCGGCCATGGTTAGCGCAATCGGAAATACGCCGCTGGTCGACATCTCACGCCTGGTCAACAAGCCGAATGTGCGCATCCTGGCCAAGCTCGAGGGGAGCAATCCCGGCGGATCGGTCAAGGATCGTCCGGCGCTTTATATGATCGAAAAAGCCGAAGAAGCCAGCCTGTTGACTCAGGATAAAATCATCCTTGAGCCGACCAGCGGCAATACCGGGATTGCCATCGCGATGATCGGAGCAGCCAAGGGTTACCGGGTCAAACTGGTGATGCCTGCCTGTGTCAGCGCCGAGCGCCGTGGGGTTCTCGAGGCCTACGGGGCGGAGGTTGTTCTTTCGCCCGGCTGTGAAGCGACCGACGGTGCGATCCGCCTCGCGCACCGTATTTTGGCCGAAGATTCCGATCGTTATTTCATGCCGAACCAGTACGCTAATCCCAACAACCCCTTGGCACATTACGAAACCACTGCACCGGAAATTTTCGCACAGACCGCGGGCGATATCGATTATTTTGTGGCCGGCATGGGGACCTCCGGCACCCTCATGGGCTGCAGCAGCTTCTTTGCCGAGAAGAAGTCCGCAGTGCGCATTGTCGGTATCGAACCGACCCTGGGCCATCGGGTACAGGGGCTTAAAAATATGCAGGAGGCGATCGTACCCGATATTTACGACGATAGGCGCCTGCACCGCAAACTGGTGATTGAAGATGAGGTTGCCTACGACGCGGCGCGGATGCTGGCCTTAAAAGAAGGAATCTTTGCCGGGATGTCGAGTGGTGCAGCAGTCGCGGGAGCCTTGCGCTTGGCGACAGAAATCGAAACGGGAACAATCGTCGTCATTTTGCCCGACCGGGGCGATCGTTACCTGAGTACCAATCTCTTCCGTTCCTCATGCGCCGACTGCCCGCCCTGAAGGCTGTTTGATGCAATTACCTGAACTGCTGCAGAAGCAGGCGACACAATTGCTCGATAAATTCTGTCGGGAGCGGGTCCCCTGTAAGCGTTATCAGGGGCTGAGGCTCAGCTACAGCATCAACGACAGCCATGTTACCCTGTTTGAAGAATATCTAGACCCGACCAGTGGTGAAGACTGGCTGCACACGACCATCGCACGCTTCAGCTACTCTCCCGAGCTCAATCAATGGGCGCTCTACTCAATTGACCGCCAGCAGCGCAGGCACATCTCTCAGAATATCAAACCCAGCCTTAATCTAAGCCGGCTGGTCAAGGCTCTCGATGAGGATCCCACCGGCATCTTCTGGAGATAAGAATATCGATAAGAAGCTGCCTTGCTCAACGCCGAAAAATCAGTGCCACCCCAACCATCAATAAAACCACCCCGGCGATGCGGCTCAGGTCAAAGGGGATCTGACGCATACCGAACAGCCCGAAATGATCAAAAACCAAACCGGTTGCCAGCTGAGCCACAATCAGCCCTGCCATGACGGCACCGGTCCCTAAACGGGGCACGGCGAGAATTGTCAGGGTGACAAAGAAGGCTCCGAACAATCCACCACTCAGCTGCCACCATTCAGCATGAACAAGCCCCTTGAAGGATCCACGCTCAACACTCAGGGATATCACCAGCAACACCAGGGTGCCGACCAGAAAAGAGACGGTCGCGGCTTGAATAATCCCAATCTTTTCCGCCAGCCGTGCATTGATCGGTGGCTGAACAGTCGCAGCCGCGCCGGCAACAAAGATCGCCAGGAGTAAACAAAGATTCGACATCTTAACGCTCTCCTTCGGAGCGGCTTTGGCAAGCGAGGCAGAAAGGGGTTTCGGGCCGAACTTTGAGACGCTGATATCCGATTGGCTCCTCACAGAGCCGACAATCGCCATAATGATCACGTCCCATCGCCTGTAAGGCGTTGCGCAACAATTGAAGTCGTTGCGTCTGGGATCGACGGCTGGCAATGGCCATCTGCTGTTGCTGCATGGCATCCATGCGCGACAAACGACCGATCGGCTCATCTAGAGCGACCGGCTTACTGCTCTCGCTCGAACTTGCGAGCAGCTCTTCCAGCTCGCGACAACTGTTGCGCATCATTTCCTGCAATTCGTCCAGCTGAATCTCGCTCAATGCTTGCATCAGGGGGTCCGCCGCCGCGCCAACTGTGAGACCGTCTTAAAGCCTGGATGTTTTGCGTCGCCGACCAGCTGAAAGAGCGCCGTTTCGGTGCTGGTAATCACTGCCCCTGCCGCCGTAGCCGCCGCCACGGCCGTCTCAAAGTCAGATTTAAAACGGGAACAGA
>JAUXIR010000102.1 GCA_030620915.1 Geopsychrobacter sp.
ATCGCCCTGCAGTATGTCGGCCGCCTGAAGGAGAGTCCCGTTGAGAGCGTGGTCGCCGGGACTGAAAGCCTGCTGCTGGCGACCGAGGCGCGACTGCGCTATTGGGACATCACCGAGGCCCAGATTGAGGCGTTGCGCACCCACGGCAAGATCACCCGCACCATGACCCTGTACGCCCCCTTCAAGGGAATCGTAACCCGAATAAACGTCCCCGAAGGCGGTCACATCCGCCCCGGGCAGGACCTTTACGAAATAGCCGACCTTTCCAACATCTGGGTCTACGCCGATATCTTTGAGTACGAAGCACCCTGGCTGAGGCTGGGACAGGAAGCGGAGATGACCCTACCCTCTCAACCGGGGATCATCTACCGCGGCAAGGTCTCCTATATCTATCCCTATCTGCAGAACAAGACCCGTACCCTTCGAATCAGGTTGGAACTTTCCAACAGTTCCGACTTCGCCCTCAAGCCTGAGATGTGGGCCAACGTCAGTCTACGGACGACGGTCTCCCGCCAGGGACTCGGCATCCCGATTCAGGCCGTCATCCGCACCGGCGAACGTGACATCGCCCTGGTCGCCCTCGAGGGGGGACGTTTCGCCCCCCGCGAACTCCGCCTAGGAGCCCAGACCGGGGATGAATTCGAGGTTCTCGACGGACTCAAGGAGGGCGAACGGGTGGTCACCTCGGCCCAGTTCCTCATCAACTCCGAAAGCAACCTGCAGTCCGCCATCGGCAAGATGCTCAAGCCGCAGGCTGAGCAGGAGCCGACCGGCCAGGGCCCACCAGCCACCGGCATGCCGGAGATGAAAATGGCCGAGCCGGAATCCGACCCGGACTCAGCGGCCGTACCCGGCCCGCGGAAAGGGGACTAGACCGTGCTGCGCAGGCTCATCGAAGCATCGGTGCGCAATCAGTTTCTGATCAGCCTTGCTATCGTTGCCATCATCGCCGGCGGGGTCTATGCCGTCAGAAATATCCCCCTCGACGCCCTGCCTGACGTCAGCGACGTGCAGGTTATTATCTTCACCGAATGGCCGGGACAACCGCCGCAGATCGTCGAAGACCAGATCACCTATCCCCTGACCACCACCATGCTGGCCGTGGCCAACGCCAAGGTGGTGCGCGGCTACTCCTTCTTCGGCCTCTCCTTCGTCTATGTCATTTTCGAAGACGGGACCGACATCTACTGGGCCCGCAGCCGGGTTCTCGAATACCTCAGTTTCGTCCAGAACCAACTTCCGACCGGGGTGACACCGGCCCTCGGACCCGACGCCACCCCGGTCGGCTGGGTCTTCGAATACGCCCTGGTCGATCGCAGCGGACGGCACGACCTCGCCGAACTCCGCAGCCTGCAGGACTGGTACGTGCGCTACCAACTGCAGACCGTGCCCGGGGTGGCCAATGTCGCCACCGTGGGCGGATTCGTCAAACAGTACCAGGTCAACGTCGATCCCAACCGGTTGCTGGCGTACAACCTGTCGATCAACAAGGTCATCAAGGCGATTCGCCGCAGCAACAACACCGTCGGCGGCCGGGTCGTGGAGTATGCCGAAACCGAATACATGGTGGAAGGGATCGGCTACATCGAAAAACGGGAGGATATCGAGCAGATCCCGGTCGCCGTAGACGGAAGCGGCACGCCGATCCTGGTCCGTGACATCGCCGACGTGCGTCTGGGGCCCGATATCCGGCGGGGAGCGGTCGATCTCGACGGCCAGGGCGAGGCCGTGGTCGGCATCGTGGAAATGCGCTACTGGAACAATGCCCTCGACGTCATCAACCGCGTAAAGAACAAGATTGAGGAGTTAAAACCCGGCCTCCCCGAAGGGGTCGAGATCCTTCCGATCTACGATCGGTCCTCCTTGATTCACCGAGCGCAGGAGACCCTTAACCGCAAACTGATTGAAGAGAGCCTCATCGTCGCTCTGGTCTGCATCGTTTTCCTGCTTCATCTGCGCTCGGCCCTTGTGGCGATTGCCATCCTGCCGATCGGCATCTTGGGCGCCATGATGATCATGTACTTTCAAGGACTCGCCGCAAATATCATGTCGCTGGGCGGCATCGCCATCGCCATCGGCGCCATGACTCCCGGGGCGATCGTCATGATCGAGAACGCCCACAAACACCTGGAGCGTGATCGGGGGCAGAAACCGCATTGGGAGATCATCGTCGACGCCGCCAAGGAGGTGGGACCGGCTCTCTTCTATTCGATGGCGATCATCGCCGTCTCCTTCCTGCCGGTCTTTGCCCTGACCGGGCAGTCCGGGCGGATGTTCGCCCCGCTGGCCTATACCAAGACCTACGCCATGCTGGCCGCGGCACTGCTGTCAGTGACCATAGTCCCGGTTCTCATGGGTTATCTGATCCGGGGGCGAATCCCCCCCGAGGCAAAAAATCCGGTCAACCGCCTGCTCACCTGGGCCTACCGACCCGTTCTGCACTGGTCGCTGAAATTGCGTTGGCTGGTGCTGGCCGCCGCCGTTGCCGCCTTGGCATTGACCGCGATTCCCTACCAGAGGCTCGGTTCCGAGTTCATCCCGCCACTGAACGAGGGCGACCTGCTCTACATGCCGTCGATGCTGCCGGGGATCGCCATCAGTGCGGCCGCGGCCGTGGCTCAACAGACCAACAAGCTGATCATGCACCTTCCGGAGGTCGAACACGCCCTCGCCAAGGTCGGCCGAGCCCGCACCCCCCTCGATCCGGCGCCCCTCTCGATGCTGGAAACCACCATCATCCTGAAAGCGGAAGAAGAGTGGCGGCCGGGTATGACGATCGAGAAGCTCACTGCCGAACTCGACCGGATCGTCGACCTGCCCGGAGTCACCAACGCCTGGACCATGCCGATCAAGACACGGATCGACATGCTCTCCACCGGCATCAAGACCCCGGTCGGCATCAAGTTGACCGGACCGGACCTGGGGGTACTGCAACGGCTGGGAGAGTTGGTCGAGCCGGTCATTCGTGACATCCCCGGCACCCGCAGCGTCTTTGCCGAGCGGGTCGCTGGCGGCTACTATCTGGACTTTGTCATCAAACGGGAGGCGGCGGCACGCTACGGATTGACCGTTGACGATATCAACGATGTCATCCGTTCGGCCATCGGCGGCATGAACATCACCACGACGGTCGAGGGTCTCGAACGCTATCCGGTCAATGTGCGCTACGCGCGCGATCTGCGCCAAAACCCGGAAGCGTTACGGCGGGTATTGATTGCCACCCCCACCGGAGCACAGATCCCGATCGAACAGGTGGCCGATATCTTCCATCGCATGGGTCCGCCGGCGATCAAAACCGAGGGTGCGCGACCCCAGGCCTGGATCTTCATCGATATCGATGCGGATCAGGACGTCGGCAGCTATGTCGAAAAAGCCCAGCGGATCATCGCCGAAAAGATCAGCGTCCCGGCGGGATACAGTATTCAATGGAGCGGTCAGTACGAATACATTCAAGAGGCCCGAGCACGACTCAAGGTGATGGTCCCGGTGACCCTGCTGCTGGTTTTTTTGCTCCTCTTCCTGAACTTTCGCAACCTCTCAAAGGTCTTGATCATCATGTTGACGGTCCCATTTTCCGCCCTGGGTGGAATCTGGTACATGGATCTGCTCGGCTACAACATGAGCGTGGCCGTCATGGTCGGGTTTATCGCGCTGATCGGGGTAGCGGTGGAGATCGGCGTGGTGATGATCCTCTACCTGGATCAGGCCTTCGAGAAGAGTCTCGCGGAGAAAGAACACCTCGACATGAGCGATCTGCATGAGGCGGTGATGGCCGGCGCGACCGGAAGGGTCCGTCCCATCGCCATGACCGCATGTGCAATCATCGGCGGACTGTTGCCGATTATGTGGAGCATCGAAACCGGGTCGCGGGTCATGAAACGGATTGCCGCCCCGATGATCGGCGGCATGATCTCGGCGACCGTTCTGACCCTCATTCTCACCCCGGTCATCTATCAGTTCTGGCGGAGCTGGCAGTTACGCCGCTCAAACACCCGGAAGCAATCGTAAGCTGTTCCCATCCGATGGCTTTTATATATGTCCGGCCGATAAAACCTGAATCTGTCGTTTGGGCACGAATCCTGTTGAGCCGATTGTCAGCTCAATTGCCCCTGCGTCCTTATCCTGTTTGACGCCGCTCTTTTTTGGCTCTCTAAAACTTCGATCTGTCCCTATCCCCCTGAAATATGCTACACCTTCCCGCTATGGCTCTTATCTCACTCAACAACCTGTCCCTCGCATTTGGCGGATCGCCCCTTTTCGATCGCACCTCGCTGCAGATTGAACCACGGGATCGGATAGCCCTGATCGGGCGTAACGGCTGCGGCAAATCAACCCTACTGCGCCTGCTCAATGGCGAGCACAAAGCTGACAGCGGTGACATCATCCGTCAGCAGGGCCTAAAAACAGCTATCCTGCAACAAGACGTTCCCCTCAATTTTAGCGGCAATATCAGCGAAGTTGTGATCCGCCTGGCATCGGGTCACGGCGACGGACAACTCGAAGCCGTCCTCTCGCGCCTCGACCTCGACCCCAATCTGCCGGTGGCCAGCCTCTCCGGGGGGATAAAACGCCGCGTCCTGCTGGCCGCGGCACTCTATAGTGAACCCGACCTGCTGCTGCTTGACGAACCGACCAACCACCTCGATATCGACTCAATCCTCTGGCTCGAACAATTCCTGAAACGACTGCCGACCTCACTGGTCTTTGTCAGCCACGACCGTGCCTTCACGGCCAGTGTCGCCAGTCGTATCGTCGAACTCGACCGGGGTGAGCTGTTCGATTATCCCTGTAACTATCCGACCTATCTGCAGCGTCGTGAAGAGCGCCTGCATGCCGAAGACGAACTCTGGCGGCGGCAGGACAAGAAACTGGCCGAAGAAGAGGTCTGGATACGGCAGGGGATCAAGGCCCGTCGCACGCGCAATATGGGCCGCGTTCGGGCACTGAAAAAAATGCGCGAAGAGAATCGCCAGCGGCGCAATCGCAGCGGCGAGGTCCGCCTCAGCCTCGATACGGGTGGGCGTAGCGGCCAAATGGTTGCCGAAGCCAAAGAGGTCAGCTTCAGTTACGCGGATAAAACCATTGTCCGGGATCTGTCCCTGCGCCTGATGCGCGGCGACCGGGTTGCGCTGCTGGGGCCCAACGGCTGCGGTAAATCGACCCTGCTCAAGCTGCTGCTGGGGGAACTTAGTCCGACAACCGGGGATCTACGCCAGGGGACCAACCTGCAGATCGTCTATTTCGATCAATTACGCGAACAACTCGACGAAAACGCCAGTGTCAAGCAGAACGTCAGTGGCGAGCACGATACGGTCGAGATCGCCGGCCGGCAACGCCATATCTACGGCTACCTGAGCGATTTCCTAGTCACGCCCGACCGGGCGCGCACACCGGTGCGGGTCCTCTCCGGCGGGGAGCGCAACCGCTTGCTGCTGGCCAAGCTCTTTACCAAACCGGCCAACCTGCTGGTGCTGGATGAACCGACCAACGACCTCGATGTTGAGACCCTAGACCTGCTCGAAGAGTTGCTGCTTGACTACCAGGGGACCCTGCTGCTGGTCAGCCACGACCGGACCTTTGTCGACAACATTGTAACCAGGTGCCTGGTTTTTGAGGGGGATGGGCGATTCAGTGAACAGATTGGTGGTTACAGTGACTGGCTGAATCAACGTCAGCAACTTCCTGAAAAAAAAATCAAAGAGAAGAAACTGCCGCGAGAAAGACAACTGCGCCCAAAACGGCTGAGCTTCAAGGAGAAACACGAACTCGAGGCCTTGCCACTCCTGATCGACAAACTGGAGACGGAACAGGCCGAGATTCATGCTTCCATGGCAGATCCCGCACTCTACCAGTCGGGGAAAAAAGAAGAGATCGAACGCTTAAAATCCCGCCTGCCTGAAGTGGAAGAAGAACTTGTGAGAGACTATACCCGTTGGGAAGAACTTGAGGCGCTGCGCGACAACTGATCTATAGAATAACCGATCCATGCCTCCAATAAAGCCTTCCGCAGAGATACCGAGAGGGGCACCTCTTTCATTGCGGACTTTCAACAAAAAAAACCCGCTTTGGCCTTGGATGTTCCTCGCCCCTTTCCTCTTGGCGAAACCTAGAGCAGCGCTCCGCAGAATTTGCAGTGGCGGGCATCGACCTCGTGCCCCTCAGCGCTACA
>JAUXIR010000193.1 GCA_030620915.1 Geopsychrobacter sp.
CCTTTGACGAAACAGAGCCAGACACTCCCGCCAACAAAACTGCTGAAACTACCCCCGATAGTCCGGCCGAGTTCGGCTTTGATGCCGATGAGGATCCGGCTGCCGATATCTTCGCCGAAACCGAAGAGGATTTCTCGCTCGACGGCATCGACGTTGAGGATTCGGACAAGGCAGACAAAGCATAAGGCGTCTCTTTCAGCAAAATTCGACCAAAAGGCCACCATTGCACGCATGCAGTGGTGGCCTTTTTACTGCCGGGTTCGTCCAGAGGATGTCAGCCCATCCGCAAACGGATAAAACTCGCCCGATCGACCGCGTTTAAAAAGTCATTCTCCTGCAACTCTTCACCAAGCGTGGAGACGGGTCGCACCCCATAATCGTGTCCCGGATAGACCTTGAGGCTTTTCTCTAATCTCTTCAGCCGTTGCAGGCTGTCATACAACTGATCAACATCACTCCCCGGCAGATCGGCACGCCCACAGCGGCCGACAAACAGGGTATCGCCAGTGATCAGTCCTTCACCGGTCTGCAGCACAACCGACCCCGGTGTGTGCCCCGGCGTATGCATCACATGAATACTGCTCGCTCCAACAGCGACCTCGGTTCCTTCAAGCAGTTGCCGGTCGGCATCCGGCAGATCGAGCGGATGAGCCCAATGCGGCACCCTGACAGCAGCCAGGATTTCACCATTCCCGGCGATATGATCATGGTGTCCATGGGTATTGAGCAGGCCGACAAGTTCCAGCTGCCGTTCACGGGCCACCTCAAGCACGGCCTGCGGGGCCAGGGACGGATCGACCACCACCGCCTTGCGCGTCTCTGTGCAGAACACAAGATAGGCAAAATTATCCATCTGCCCAGCTTCTATCTGCAGCACCTCCAGCGCTACCACGCCTGCGGCTCCTCGTGGCCAATCCGGCAAATCTCACCCTCAATGATCTTGAATCTGTCCCCGGTCGCCCTCACCAGCCACTCATCCCCCTCCTCTGGCGGTTGCGGAAACTCACGACTCCCCAGAAAAAGATCACCACCCTCGATCATCCCCCACCATTCAAGGGCGCCGGTTTGCCAGATTTTTGTTTTCAGATTATAAGCCATTCGCGATATTCTTCCTTTCACCTTGCGCTATTGCTTTGCAGTTGTCGCAGAACGCAACACCCGTCTATAGTAGCAGGGAATTTTCACCCACGACAACAGGCAAGGAGTTTTATCCATGCGATTTACCAAAATGCACGGCGCCGGTAATGACTACGTCTATATCGATGGATTCAAGGAACAGATAGCGCAACCGGCGCAGCTTGCGATCGCCGTCAGCGACCGTCATTTCGGCATCGGCTCGGATGGATTGATCCTGATCCTGCCGTCTAGCAAGGCCGACCTGCGGATGCAGATGTTCAACGCCGATGGCTCTGAGGCCGAAATGTGCGGCAACGGCATCCGCTGCGTCGCCAAGTACGCCTGGGACTACGGCCTGGTTGATCGCCTCGAAATCAACATCGAAACCGCCGCAGGCATCATGCCGCTACAGATGTTCTGCGACGGCAACAACCAGGTTGAAAAAGTTCGCGTCAATATGGGCCAACCGCGTCTGCGGCGTGGCGACCTGCCGATGACCGGCGACCCCGAAGCCGAGGCCCTGGAGATTACCCTGGAGGTTGGCCATCAGACCTTCAAGGCCTGGTGCCTGTCGATGGGGAACCCGCACTGTGTTATCTTTGTCGAAGACTGCGAAAGCTTTCCAGTCACCGAAATCGGCCCGCTGATCGAAAACCATCCACTGTTTCCACGCCGGACCAATGTCGAGTTTGTCAGTATCATCTCCGACAGCGAACTACGCCAACGCACCTGGGAACGTGGCGCAGGTGAAACCCTGGCCTGCGGCACCGGCGCCTCGGCAGTGGCCGTCGCGGCGGCGCTAAGTGGCCGCACCGGGCGCACAATCAAAAACCGGCTGAGCGGTGGACTGCTTGAACTCGAGTGGGCAGAGGATAACTGTATCTACCTGACCGGACCTGCCGCCGAAGTATTCAGCGGCGATTATCCACTGGAGACGACATGAAGGCCCTGCTCTTCGACCTCGACAACACCCTCTACCCGGCCGATAAAAATCTTTTCGCCCTGATCGATGTGCGGATCAACCGCTACATGGAAGAGATTGTCGATATCCCGACCAGTCAAGTCGACCCGCTACGGCGTCAATACTGGCAGGAGTACGGGGCGACCCTGCAGGGATTGATCCGCCATCATGCGGTGGATGCCGAAGAGTATCTCGATTATGTTCACCGCTTCGATATCGGCCAACGACTCACTCCCGATCTCGAGCTGCAAAAGACCCTCGAAAGCGTAGACCAGCCCTGTTTCATCTTTACCAACGGCTCACGCAAGCATGCTGAGCAGGTGACAGCGGCGTTGGGAATTCGCAACTATTTTGAAGAGATCTTCGATATCCGCGTGGCCAATTACCAGCCGAAACCGAACCCGCAACCCTACCAACAGGTACTCAAACAGCTCGAGCTGCAAGGCAATGATTGCGTCATGATTGAAGATTCCCTCGCCAACCTGAAAACCGCCAAGGCTTTCGGCATGACCACCATCCTGGTCGGTTCAGAGCCGACAGGCAGCTTTGTCGATGCCCGGTTCTCGCGACCGGCCGAAATCGGTAGCTGGCTCAACGACCGCCCTGCCCGCAGCCCGATGCCATGAGCCGGCAACTATTCGGCTGCCATGTTTCGATCGCCGGCGGGATCGATAAAAGTATCGCCCGTGCCGAAAGCCTTAAGCTCGGTGCCATGCAGATCTTCAGCAAAAATGCCAGCCGCTGGCAAGCTCTGCCCCTCGACCCGGAAGTGGTCGAACGCTTCAAGACCGCGCGCAGTCATGCGGCACTCGGTTATATTGCGGTGCACGACAGCTACCTGATCAACCTCGCCAGCCCCGACCCAAAGAGTTGGCAACGCTCGGTTGATGCCTTTAGCGATGAGATGCAACGCTGCCTGACCCTCGGCATTCAAGATTTAGTGATGCATCCCGGAGCCCATCTCGAGAGTGGCGAAGCCGCAGGCCTCAAACAAATCATCAGGGCCATCAATCAGGCGCGGGACCGAATTGGTGGCGGAGTGCGAATCCTACTTGAGACCACCGCCGGGCAGGGAACCAATCTCGGCTGGCGCTTCGAGCACCTGGCTGAGATCCTTGCCGGTTGCCATAAGGCTAACCTGGCGGTCTGTTTCGACAGCTGCCACGTCTTTGCCGCCGGCTACGACCTATGCAGTCTGCAGGCCGTCAACAGGACCCTTGAGGAGTTCGAGCGACAGATCGGCCTGGATAAACTCGCCCTGTTCCATCTCAACGACAGTAAAAAAGGCTGCGGCTCGCGGGTCGACCGGCACCAACTTATCGGCCAAGGCGAAATCGGTGAAGCCGGTTTTCACGCTCTACTGAATGATCCACGCCTGACGGCGATTCCAAAGATCATCGAGACTCCCAGCGGCCCCGGACACCGCGAGGACTTACTTACATTGGATCTGCTGCGAAAAATGAGTGGGGAGAAGACTTAAAGCATGAGAGCCGTGATCCAGCGTGTCAGCCGAGCCGGAGTTCATGTCGACGGCCGGCAAATCGGCCAGATAGGCGAAGGCCTGCTCATTCTGCTCGGCGTCGAGAAACAGGACAACACGGCAGATGCGGAATACCTGGCGACCAAATCCGCCAACCTGCGAATTTTTGAGGATGACGCCGGGAAAATGAATCTGTCTCTGCTCGACACAGGCGGCGCGGCCCTGATTGTTTCGCAGTTCACCCTGCTGGGGGACTGCCGCAAAGGCCGACGGCCCGGATTCTCCCAGGCCGCACTCCCCGCGCAGGCAATCCCGCTCTACCAACACTTCATTACCCAACTACGGCTAACGGGGATCCAGGTAGAGACTGGACAGTTTCAGGCCGACATGCAGGTTGAACTGATCAATGATGGCCCGATTACCCTGCTGCTCGACAGTCAAAGACAGTTTTAAGCGCTGTTGCCGAGGCCGCGACTAGCGGTTAAAATGGAAGCAGAACCTGAATTATGAAGGGCATAGGTCATGCCAAGGAGCAGACAAGATGAAATATATCATTCTGATTCTCGCGATGCTCGGCTTTCCACTCCTGGCGATCTCCACGGCGGAAAACTATTCGTGCCGGGATAACAACAATCGCCTGCATATCGCCGACAACCTGATGAGCCTCCCCGAAGAATGTCGCGACCAAGCGGATATCAGCGAGCCGAATGACCCCGGAAAGGTCAGTTACGTCCCCCCCGCGGTGCAAACCCGCCAGAGCAATAACGACTTTGAAAGGGCGCTACGCGAGGAGGAGCGCAAGACCAGGCAACGTAAAACTGAGGCGGAAAACCTTATTTTGGAGGCGGAAAACCTGGCCAATTCCTATGGAAATGCGGTCATAAAACGCAAAACAGCACTGCGCAGCAAAAAATACGGTTCTCGAGA
>JAUXIR010000130.1 GCA_030620915.1 Geopsychrobacter sp.
CCTGACCCGTTATGCCTGGTTACAAACCGACATCGATTGTCAGCGTGAGCAGCCGGTTCAAGATTCAGCTGCGGAAGCAATTGCCATCGCAACCACTGGTCTGCTCAGCGCAATCCAACCCGAGTTGGCGGCCAGTTTACCCATGCAGCAGGAACTTATTTCTGAGCTAACCGGGGAGATCGGTGCCGCGAAGGAGGCTTCTGAAACAGAGGGCTCGGTCGCAAGCCGATCCCAGACCCTACCGACTCCGCCCGATCTGCAGCACCACAGCATCTGGACCCGCCCAGGTGCGATCATCGGATTCGGCTTGTTGCTGCCGCTCGGCCTGTTAGCCAGGTTTGGCGAGGTCAACAGTTGGCTCGGGCTCTTGATCGCAAAAGGATTTTCATCCGGCGCCCTCAGCGGACTACTGGCGACATGTTTCTTTATCGGTGGATTTCGCCTGTTGCAACTCAAGCGACTGATCCAAAACACTCCGACCAGCAAGATCCGCTCGATCGCCATGGGCCGGGTCGAGGTTCACGGCAGCGCGCAGCGACAGTATGCGCTCATTTCGCCGATGACAAATATCGCCTGCGTCTACGACCGTCTGGTCCGAACCGGAAGAACAACTGGGTTGTCAGCAGCATCACCAGCAGCGGGCATGTCCCCTTCTGGATCGAGGATGAGACAGGCCGCGTCAGCGTTGACCCCAGCTCGGCAACGGTCAAGGCCGGCCACCGTCAGGAGAGTTATGGCGATGGAGGAGTCACCTTCGCTGGCTTCAACAGTCCGGACGTAAAATGGGTTGAAGAGATGATTTACGATGGTGCGCTGGTCTATGTGCTGGGCGAAGCACAGGTCAAGAAAAGCGGCCGTGCGCCACTCCGGCAGCGGCGCGCCGAAGCACTGCGCCGCACCAAGCAGGACACCCACAAACTCGCCAGCTACGACACAGACAGGGATGGCAAGATCGACGAGAGCGAATGGCAGGCAGCGCGTGATGAGGTCGATCGACAGTTGCTTCGCGAGGACCTTGACGACAGCAGTCAACGCAAGCGCCAGGAAGACCAGGTAGTGATCAGCAAGCCCCGCCACCGTGGGTTGCCCTTCGTCATCGCCGAAACCGCCTCCGAGGCTAAATTGACAGGCCGCTATGCCTGGGCGACCGGGCTTCTATTTACCGCCGCCAGTGCCTGCAGTGGCTTAAGTGTCTGGCTGCTACTGCGAAACTTTTAAAAAATCGACAGCTAAATCGATTAAACTTACGGCTTCAATCCCGTATCAAACAAGGAGGAATTTATGACCGGATGGATCGTACTTGGCGTGCTGGTACTGATGATTGTCCTGGTGGTGCTCTACACCATCGTCATCTACAACGGCTTTATCGCGATGAAAAACAGTATCGAACGTGACTGGAGCAATATCGATGTCATGCTCAAGCAACGTTACGACGAACTGCCGAAGCTGATCAAGGTTTGCGAAGGCTACATGCAGCACGAGCAGAAGACCCTGGAAGCGGTGATCAAGGCTCGTTCGGCGGTCGGCAGTGCGGGCAGCGAAAATCAGAAGCTGGCCGCACAAAATGCCTTAAGTGAAACCCTTAAATCACTCTTCATGGTGGTAGAGCGCTATCCGGAGCTCAAGGCCGACACCGGCTTCCGTCAGCTCTCAAACCGGATAACCGAACTCGAAGATCAGAACGCCGATCGCCGCGAACTGGTTAACGCCGCCGTAACCATCTACAACACCCGGCTCGAACAATTCCCCGATGTCATCGTGGCCCGCCTGTTCAACTTTACCGCCCGTCAACTATGGAAGATCGATGCGGCACACCGCCAGGATGTCGAGGTCAATTTTTCTCGCGGTTGAGTCTAAATTTTTACTCCATATAGGTCGATAATAAGAGGAGGTCTGTCACACGATGTAACAGACCTCCTTTAAACGCTCCAGGGACGGAGAATCGAAGGGTTTTCCGTTTGACGACCAGTAATCACTATCAACTGCTCGGCGTTGCGCATACTGCCGACCGTCGCACTATCCGCGCGGCCTATCGCAAGGCACTGCGGCTTCACCATCCGGACGCCAATGCCGGCAGCCGCGAAGGAGAGCCGCTCCTGCTCCAGGTGATCACAGCGGGCCGGGTGCTCAGCGATCCACAGCAGCGCGCGCGCTACGATCAACAGTTCGAGAAACGGCCTCAGCAACAGCCGCGTAAACCCTCGATAAAGACCCCGCCACGCCGCGTCTCCTATCAAAGGCTGCTACTGGGCTGCATAAAAATACTGCACAGCGGCAAACGGGCCTGCCGTATTTTTTTCAATGCCGACCAAGCCAAGACCACTGAGGCGCGCGCGGCCGGGCAGCGTAAGCGCAATCCACCCGGATTCAACTTCTATCTTCATCTGGCAATAAACGGAAATAATCTGCACCAGTATCAGCGCGGGGCAGACGGGATCTACCGCAAGAGTTCGCAGCAGTCCGGCCAACAAAAGCTGAGGACCTGGCGCAACCGAACCGCGGTCTGGTTGCTGATTGGGATTATGCTGTGGCGGGGCTAACGACGGAAGAGTATACTGCTTTGCCAGCGCATGCGGCGCAGGCTGCGGGAACCGAACTGAAGTGGGCAGCTGACCTTTTCAGCATTCTTACGACCAAGGTGGCGTAGGATTGACTTGAGCATTAAAGTTTCGAATTCCTTGAAGGGTAAATTTTCACTTGTATGTATTGGTGCAAAACTTAGAGCGATAAAAGGACCCGGTCAAGCGCTTTTTCGGCCAAAATACTGTTCCAAATATTGCAAAACCGGGTTTGGGGCGATTTACCGACAAAGGTGGCCAATATCCTCACATCCATCTCCCTCTCAGGCATTTTACAGACCCAACACAAATCTCACTATCCCTTTTAATTTCAGCTGGTTAATTGTTTGGACTTGCTCTTTTCCGTCGATCGTTCAAAAATGGCTTAGTCGGTATTTTTTTTGGCCATTTTGTTTTACAAATACATATTTTTTTGAAAAAAAAACCATGTTCGATGGTGTTTTCCCATGTTTCGGAGAGGCTATGAGTGAGAACCAAACCGACCAACGCAAAATGTGTGAACTTCACGCGGCCGGGTTGATGGAGGAGGTTGACCAGCGTTGCACCAACCCTGAGTTTGTCTGTGGCAAATGTCGGCGCAAGGCGAATCGCGCCGAATATCTGCACAACCCCCTGCCGCTCAAAAAATCGACTGGCGATAACTTCTGGGGCTGAGATCGGGATTCAGGGAAAGCGGGAGATCAATGGATAAGATCAAGGATTTCTTTACCGAGCAGGATCGGTTTGCCCGACACATCGGCATTGAGTTAATCAAAGTTGAAGCCGGGAAAGCCTGGGCCAAACTGGATATTCAGCCCTGCCATATGAATGGAGCCAAAACGGTTCATGGTGGAGCAATCTTCACCCTGGCCGACTTCGCCTTCGCCGTCGCTTCCAACTCCCACGGCAGCCTCGCCATGGGGATCAACACCAGCACCAACTTTATCAACCCCGCCACCAGCGGGACCCTGTTTGCCGCAGCCGAAGAGATCTCGCTCAACAACAAACTCGGCACCTATCAGGTGCGGGTCACCGATCAGAACGACAGGCTGATTGCGCTGTTTCAGGGCACCGCGTACCGCAAGACAGATTCGATCATCCCTAAGTAACCTTTTGCCGGGATGGGCTTACAAAATTACACCCGAAGGATCGCTGCCAGCCCTTATGGATCGTGCTGCCCCAGGAGCTCGGCACTGTATGCCTCTTATACATCAGCGCAAAACAAGAATGGCCACCCGCATTTCCGAGGTGGCCATTTCCAGGTCTGAACCTGTTTAGCGTTGGGTTAGCGGATTGTTTGATCTTCAATAACGGCGGGGCCTTCGGCGATGATGCCGCTCATGTCGATGCCGGTGAGGCGTTCGACCAGTTCGATTCCGGCCTAGTTGGGTTTCATCACCAGCTTGGTTAGATCGAGGATGTAGTGGATATCCAACCCTTCGGGGGCATTGGTGCGGCGGCTGTGGTGATTTCGATCTAGCGACGTTCGCCTTGCGCTTCGAACAGCGCCTTTTCCATGGCGTTGAAAGCGGCGATGAACCTCTCTTTAACGCGGCTGCTTTTTTGCCGGTGTAGCTCATGGCGATAAAGCTGAAGCCATCGCGAGTGGGATTGAACATTGGCTGCTGAATCGACCATGAAAGAAAGTGGCCGTGCTTTTATATTTTATTAGTTTTCTCCAAAAAAATCTATTTGCTGCTATCCTGTCAACTCCTCTATTAAAAAACCCTAAAGGAGACAGTGCTATGTCGATGCCAAACCTCTGGTGCGAAATACCCGATGTCGATAACATCAGGACGCCACAATCAATGCTAGCCGAGCAAGGAGATATGCTCAGCGAAATGACGAATGAGCGTCTACGCTGCCGGATCACCAAGGTCCAGCAAAACCAAATGTTCAACTACGATTTTGCAATCGTAGCTCCATCCCTGGCCAACTACTCACAAAAGATCATCAAGGTCGTCCATAGTATGACTATCTACCCGGCGACGCTCTACCATGAGCAGTCGGGGGAGGAGTACACCGCCCATAACGATGATGAGTTCATGACCCACCTTGGTGGCATCCTGGCTTCTGCCGAGAACCGCTTGGTCATCGCTGGACTCAACGCCCAGGTTCGCCTTGCCGAAGAGGACTGAAAAAAAACTCAACGAAGTGAAATAGTGACAGGGTCCGGCCAAGACACTTTTGATGTAAGTTTTCTTCGTCCGCAAGCTGTGGAAACGGCTATTTATTGTTTTTGTGCTTTCTAAATCTCGCTTTTTATCTTATTGGGCTTCATTCTTTAAGAGCCAGAGGAGTTTCGATTCATGCTTGAAAAAGATCAATACTGTCCGCGTTTTGGGGAAATTGCAGTCGAAAAAGGTTTTTTGAATGTTGAACAGCTTCACCAGGCGATGAGAGAGCAGGTGGATGAGGACCTTGCTAATCGCCCTCATCGAGTCTTGGGGGCCATCTGTTTTGAACATGATTGGATGTCACCAGAGCAGATTGATGAGGTGCTGTATATCATGTTCAAAAATAATAAATCCAGATAGAGCTGCTGCTAAAACACTGGATGATCAGTTCCTTATGGTTTAACTGTAAGAACAATCTTATGTTCTTACAGTGCTATCGGCACTTCTTTAACAACTAACATGGAAACTACTTATGTTGAATAGTCGTTCAGTCGCTTCAAGGTGTAGCAATTGCCAGCAAACAAATAACGTCTCGTTAAACAGTTTCGTTGGACATGATTAAAAGTTTAAAAAATCAGCTATTGAGGTATGTCAAACATGTCGCTCGAATTTTGTTGTCACGCTTGACGAATCATCGATTATATAAGCCCTTCTCAGACAGAAATTATAATCTCAAACAGCAATGCGCCCCCGATATCATCGAGGGCGCTGAAATCGTCCGACCGGCCAGAAGACAGGAAACAACAAGTTCCGGGGAGATCCAAGCTTATTTACCACCCGATGATGATTTACGGAGAAGTCAGGCCCGCACATTGTCCTTCTGGCTGCTACTAACAGAAATTCCGCCAGGAAGGCTGATCTCCCTCCAGATCGATCAAG
>JAUXIR010000232.1 GCA_030620915.1 Geopsychrobacter sp.
GATTCCATCTGACCGGACCGCCAAAGCAGGGGTAACGACAGAGACTTAAAAACAACGTTCTAGACCTTGAGATACAGGACAGAGGGGGGGGCGGCGCAGGTGATCGAACCGGAACCTGCCCCAGATAAGGAGATGACGCAATGCTGAACCATACTGTTGAGGTGGATCAATCCAGCGGAGAAGAGGCTTTGAGTTTTGCGCCGGTCTTCAATGTTGCGGTGTCCTTTATCGACCGTCATCTGCAGGAAGGTCGCGGCGAAAAAATCGTGATTCGCACCAACCGGGGCATCGAAGTCACCTACGCAGAATTGGCTGAAAACGTCAACCGCTGTGGTAACGCCCTGCTTGAGCTGGGTATCGGGCGTGGTGGCCGGGTGATCATGATCGTCAAGGATTGCGCCGAGTTTTTCTACTGCTTCTGGGGGGCGATCAAGGCTGGTCTGATCCCGATCCCGGTCAATACCTTGCTGCGGGCCAAGGATTACACTTACATCATCGGCGATTCAGACTGTGCTGCGGTCGTCTATTCCCCGGAATTTGCTGGTGAGGTCGAAGCGGCTTTGGGTCAGCTTGAGGCTCGGCCGACCCATTGTCTTGCTGTTGAGGGGGAGGTCGGCAGTCTGCAGACGTTGATTGCGACCGCCTCCGCCGATCTGGAGCCGGCACCCGCAACGGCCGAGGATGACTGTTTCTGGCTCTATTCCTCAGGTTCGACCGGCAGTCCCAAAGGAGCAGTGCACCGCCACCGGGACATGGTGGTGGCCAGTCAGTTTTACGGGGTCCAGGTTCTCGGCATTCAGGAAAAGGATGTCTGCTTCTCCGCCGCCAAACTCTTCTTTGCCTACGGCCTGGGCAACGGCATGACCTTTCCGCTCTGGGTCGGTGCCAGTACGGTTCTTTACGATGCCCGCCCCACCCCCCAGTCCACTTTTGAAACTATCGAGCAGTTTAAACCGACCTTGTATTATGGCGTCCCGACCCTCTATGCGGCTCAGTTACAGGCGCTCGAAACCGAATCGAGCGACCTGTCTTCGGTCAGGCTCTGCGTCTCTGCCGGTGAGGCCCTGCCGTCGGATATCTTTAGTCGCTGGCGTAAGAAGACCGGCCTGGCCATCCTCGATGGAATCGGCTCTACCGAGCTGCTGCATATTTTTATTTCCAATCGGGTTGATGATATCAATCCCGGTTCCAGCGGACGGATGGTGCCCGGATATGAGGCAAGGATTGTCGATGAAGCCGGGGAAGCAGTGCCGCGCGGTGAAAGCGGCCAACTCTGGATCAGAGGGGGTTCCACGGCGCGCTGCTACTGGAACAACGCGGAAAAAACCGCACAGACCATGGTCGATGGCTGGCTCGATACCGGAGACACCTACCTTCAGGATCGGGAGGGCTACTTCCACTATTGCGGCCGCAACGACGACATGCTGAAGGTGGGCGGTATCTGGTGCTCTCCCTTCGAGATCGAGGCCAAGCTGATCGAACATCCCAAGGTGCTGGAGGTCGCGGTGGTCGGCAGAGCTGACGATGCGGGCCTGATCAAGCCCGAAGCCCATATCGTATTGCAGGATCAGGCCGATGCCGGTGATGTCTTGGTTGCCGATCTGCTGGCCCATTGCAAAAAAGGTTTGGCCCCTTACAAATACCCGCGCTGGTTCAAGTTTGTCACCGAACTCCCCAAGACTGCCACCGGCAAGATTCAACGCTTCAAATTGCGCTCCTGACCATCACTAGTGACCGGAGTAACAGCCGGGCAGTCGGCCTGCCTGTAAATCCGGACCGATTAGACTGTGGAGGAAACAAAATGAGCGAAAAAACACCCAAAGGAATCTCCAGACGCGATTTTGTCATCAAGGGAACGGTCGCTACCGCCGGGTTGGCGGCGGCATCCGTGTTGGTGCCGGCACAGTTTGCCATTGGTGCTCAGGCCAAGGTCAAGGTCGGCATCCTGCTGCCCTACACCGGCACCTATGCCAAGTTGGGCACCAACATCCGCAACGCCATGCTGCTGCGTTTCTCCGAGGCGGGCAACAAACTGGGCGGCCGGTCGATCGAGTTTGTCGATATCGACAGTGAGGCCAAACCGGCCAAGGCACAGCAACTGACCGATAAGCTGATCAAGAAGGAAAATGTTGATTTCCTGGTCGGTCCGGTCCACTCGGTGGTCGGCATGGCGATGGTTAAAATGGCCAGGGGCGATGGCCCGATTACCGTCATTCCCAATGCGGGTGCCGATCAGTTGACCGGTGTGCTTTGCGCTCCCAACGTCTTTCGCACCTCTTTCTCCAGTCATCAGATGGGCTTCCCAGGAGGACCGGCGATGCTGGAGGATGGGCACAAGCGGGTGGTGCTGATGTACTGGAATTACGGGTTTGGCAAGCAGGTCGCGGCAGCGTTCAAGCAGTCCTTTCTGCCTGCCGGGGGGACCATCATCAAGGAGATCCCCACCCCCTTCCCGAAGGTCGATTTTCAGGCTTATCTGACCGAACTGGCTGCGCTCAAACCGGATGCGGTTTACACTTTTTACGCCGGGGGCGGTGCGGTCAAGTTTGTCAAAGACTTTGCTGCGGCGGGCCTGAAAAAATCGATCAAACTCTATGGTGCAGGCTTCCTGACCGAGGGTCTGGGGGCGGCGCAGGGTGATGCCGCCGAAGGGGTGCGCACCATCCTTCATTATGCCGATTCGCTGGATAACCCGGCCAATATTCATTTCCGTGCCGCCTTCAAGGCCGCCACGGGGGCTTCGGCCGATGTTTATGCGGTGCAGGGCTATGACGCCGGCGAGCTGATCCTGCGGGGGATGAACGCGGTGAAGGGCGATACCGGAGCCCGCGCCGAAATGATCCGGGCGATGGAAACTTCTGTAATCGACAGTCCACGCGGCCAGCTGCGTTGTTCCGCGTCGCACAACCCGATTCACGATATCTACCTGCGCGAAGTGATCAAGGGCGAAAATCGGGTTATTCGGGTGGCCGCCAAAGAGCAGGACGATCCCGCCACCGGTTGTTCGATGTAGGTTCCTGTATCCACAGCCCGGCAGATCGTGCCGGGCTGTGGATCAACCTTTCCAGACGAGTCGAGAATGGAATTATCTTTTTATCTGGTCCAACTTCTCAATGCTCTCCAGTATGGTTTTCTCCTCTTCCTGGTGGCCAGCGGCCTGACTCTGCTCTTCGGGATCATGGGGATTATCAATCTGGCCCACGGCTCGTTTTATATGCTCGGATCCTATCTGGCCTACTGGTTGACGGGCGTAACCGGCAGTCTCTGGCTCGGCATTCTGCTCGGATTGCCGATTGCCCTGGCCGTGGGTTACATTGTTGAACGTTTCGCCATCTCCTTTCTCTATCAGCGCGATCACCTCTACCAGGTTCTGCTGACCTTCGCCCTGATTCTGGTTTTCAATGAATTGCAGCAGATCCTCTGGGGGACCGACGTTCACAGTGTGCCGATCCCCTCGATCCTGGCCGGCTCCTTTCAACTCACCGAGAACCAGAGTTATCCCATCTATCGGCTGTTCATTTCCGCGGCCTGCATCGCCCTTGCCGGTGGGATGTACTGGGTGATTCAGAAGACCCGGCTGGGGATGACCATTCGGGCCGGTGCCAGCAACCGCGAGATGGTGCAGGCCCTCGGCATCAATGTGAATCGGCTGTTTGCCTTCGTCTTCAGCTCGGGGGTGGCACTGGCGGCCTTCGCCGGGATGCTGGCCTCACCGGTAGATTCGGTCTATCCGGGGATGGGAGATAATGTGCTGATCATCTCCTTCGTGGTGGTGGTGATCGGCGGCACCGGCTCGATCAAGGGCGCCTTCGTCGGTGCCATGCTGATCGGGCTGGTGAGCACCTTCGGCAAGGTCTTGCTGCCCGAAATGGCCAGCGTCGTGGTCTACGCATTGATGGCGATTATCTTGCTGTGGCGGCCCCAGGGGCTGTTCGGGAAGGTCGCCGGAGA
>JAUXIR010000086.1 GCA_030620915.1 Geopsychrobacter sp.
GAGTCGGGGCGAGTGGCTCTGCCGTGTAAGAGTCGTGAAAAAGGGCTTGAGTTTCACGGTTTTAGCGAGAATGGCTTAGCCTTGCCTGCGTCGGCAGAGGCCCTTTAATGACTTGAGACAGGGGCTGAGCGAAATTTAAAGACCGAGGCGTTTTATTTTTTCGACCAGGGTGGTGCGGTTTATTCCGAGGAGTTCAGCAGCCCGCGCCTTGACCCCTGTTGATCTGGTCATGGCCAGGCCGATCATCTGACGTTCAATGTCTGCGACCACGGCAGGCATATCGGTCCCGCCTTCGGGCAGTTGTGGCATCAGTGGCTGGATGTTTTCGTTTTCGACAATGTTTGGCGGCAGGTCTTCAGGCTCGATGTTCTCATTGTCGGCCAGAGCTACGGTCCTTTCGATGACGTTCTCCAGCTCGCGTACGTTCCCTGGCCAGTGGTAGGTCTCGAGGGCCTGCAACGATTCTTTGCTGATATGCATCAGTGGTCGATTCATCTCGGTGCAGATTTTTTCGAGAAAGTGTCGAGCCAGGAGTGGGATGTCCCCACGGCGCTGATTGAGGCTCGGCAGGTTGATCGGGATGACATTGAGACGGTAGTAGAGGTCTTCACGAAAGCTGCCGTTGCTGATCGCCTTGGTTATGTCGGCGTTAGTCGCCGATATCAGCCTGATATTCATCCGAATCTTATTGGTAGAACCAACCCGTTCAAATTCATACTCTTGCAGCACCCTGAGAAACTTCATCTGTAGTTGCAGCGGCATATTGCCGATTTCATCAAGGAAGATGGTGCCGCCGTTGGCCACTTCAAATTTGCCCGCTTTGTCGGCAATCGCGCTGGTGAAGGCCCCTTTGACGTGGCCGAAAAGTTCAGATTCAAGCAGGTCTGCCGGGATAGCCCCGCAATTGATAGCAACAAAGGGTTTGTCGCGCCGATGACTATTGTAGTGGATCGCCTTGGCAACCAGTTCTTTGCCGGTGCCCGAAGCACCAAGAATCAGAATCGTCGAGTCGGTCGCGGCGACCTTCTCCATGCGTGAAAAAACTTTCTGCATCGGCAAGCTGCTGCCGATGATGTTGTCGAAGCGATAGCGACCGTGAAGCTGTTGTCTCAGATATTGGTTTTCGGCGAGCAGTTGAATTTTTTCCAAGGCCTTGGCGACCTGGAGCTTGAGCTTTTCGAAGTTGAAGGGCTTGGTGACGTAATCGAAGGCGCCTTCTTTCATCGCCTCGACGGCGGTTTCGGCAGAGGCGTTGCCGGTGATCAGGATGAAACAGGTGCGCGGAGAGGATTCTTTGACCTTCTTGAGGATGTCGATCCCGCTGATGCCGGGCAGGAATAGATCGCTGATAATTAGATCGAAGCTCTGATTCTGCAGCAGGTCGAGCGCCGCCTCACCACTGTGAGTCGAGGTGACCGCATAGCCGACCTGGCGCAGCAGAGTCGAAAGCGCAAGGCAGCTCTCCTTTTCATCGTCGATCAGGAGTATCTGGGCGGTCTGGGACATGGGACCTCTCGACAGCTGGGCAAGCGTCATATGATTGACGGCAATTTAGCATGGGTATGTTTATCAGGCAATGTTTAACGCGATATTCTCTTGTCGAGATGTCTCTTCATGCATCATGAGCCGCGTTAGCTTGAAGCAGTCGCGGCTAACCATGGCCGGGATGACCCCATCCAGTCTATTCCAATCCTGTGGCCAGTCGTCGTCAACAACTCGGCAAAACACCCGATAGTTCCGCCAGTTCCAAAAAAGACTCCGTCCAGATAAGTGTCGAAGCGCGTGAAATTGCCAAGTTGGAAACTCGCGACCGTGAAGTCAGGACGCACGAAGCGGCTCATGCCGCCGTTGGTGGTCAATATGCCGGTGCGCCTACGTTGACCTACACCAATGGGCCCGATGGACGCTCCTATGCCACTGGCGGTGAGGTGTCGATCAGTGTTTCCGCGGTTAGCGGCGACCCGCTGGCGACCTTGCAGAAGGCCGAGATTGTTCGTGCCGCGGCGCTTGCCCCGACTCAGCCATCAGCACAGGATATGCGAGTCGCTTCACGGGCCGCAGCAATGGCGGCCCAAGCTCATGCTGATCTGGCGACGAAGGTGAGTGATGAGCAAGATCCACTTGCTGATATTGATGAAAGTGAACCCGCAGAAGCCAATTCTGATATAATTCCCCAAGGCAATAGAGCTACCAGGTCGACAGTGACCGCCTGATAGGACCCTCCCTATGGTGCAATCGACTGAAAGTCGTATCCTGCAAGTGAAAAATAGCTGGCATCGTCTGCTCTGGCAGCAGGATCTACGTCAGCTCAACTTTGTTCAGGCGTTTATCTTGCGTCAGGTTCAGACCGCGGCTCTGGTGATCCATGATTTTCTGCAGGATCGCTGCATGCTGCGTGCCTCTGCCCTGACCTTTTCCTCACTGCTCGCTATCGTCCCGCTGCTGGCTCTGACCTTTGCGCTGCTTAAGGCCTTCGGTGTCCAGAACTCTCTTGAACCGTTAATCCTTGAGAAGCTGAATGTCGGCTCGCAAGAGGTTGTCACTTCGCTTCTCTCCTATGTCAACAACACTCAAGTCGGGAAACTCGGAGTGTTCGGCCTGCTCTTTCTGCTGGTTGCGGTGACCTCGCTGCTGTCAAATATCGAAGATAGTTTTAACCAGGTTTGGGGAGTCAAGGGGATGCGTCCGCTGATCCGGCGCTTTTCAGATTACCTTTCGGTGTTGATGGTTGGACCGGTGTTGGTGATCTCGGCGATGTCGATGACATCATCCTTGACCAGCAATCAGTTGGTTCAGCGTCTGATCGATATGGAGGTGGTCGGCAGCCTGATATTGACCCTCTTCAAGATGGGTCCCTACCTGCTGATGTGGATCGCCTTTGCGATTCTTTATGTCTTTATGTCAAATACGCGGGTCGAATGGTCGGCAGCTATTGCCGGCGGGGTTCTCGGCGGCACGCTCTGGCAGTTGGCCCAGTGGAGCTATGTCAATTTCCAAGTCGGAGTGGCTAAGTACAATGCCATCTACGGAACCATGGCGGCGTTGCCGATCTTCATGATCTGGGTCTATATCTCCTGGAATATTGTGCTGCTCGGTCTGGAATTCACCTATGCACGGCAGAATCTCCAGAGCGGCGGGCGCGATCTTCATGGCTATGAAGTGAGTCGTAACAGTTACGAGCGGGTCGCATTGATCCTGCTTGTTGCATTGGCCAGCCGTTTTTATCGGGCGCAGAAGCCGATCGGCAAGGAACGTTTGGCGTTGCAGTTGGGCGTCCCTCCGAGGCTCTGTGGGCACATTTTGACGGAACTGGTGAGTCTTGGCTACGTCAGTGAGGTTTGTGTTCGTAGTACCAATATCAGACGTTATCAGTTGGGGCGTGCCGCCGATTCGATGAGTCTTGTTGGAATTCTGGATGGTCTGCGCAGCCGGGGTGAAGAAGTGCTGCATTTAAGCGATCTGCCTGAGGTCGCTATTGCCAGTGAAACTTTGGCCCAATTCGCAAACATCGGGCGTGAGGATTTTGCTGAAACGAATCTGAAGTCGTTGGTTGATCAATGTTCGCTGTCAACAGAGGATCCCGAAGGTGATGGCTGAAAGGATTTCAACTCATAGTCCTCATCAATCAGTTCCAGGTAGGAAAATTGCTTAATCCAGTCACCCAGAACAGTAACCTGTCCCTCCGCGATAGTTGTCTGTAGCGGATAGTGAAAGTGGCCACAGACGAAACAGTCAGCACCCAGAGCCAGGGATTTTCTGGCATAGGGGATGACTCGCGGCGAAGGGTCATCGTGCTGACGTTTTTTCTTGCGACTGAGGTCACAGAGGAAATTTCCGAAGCGCCAGGCTGAATCAGGTGGAACGATTTTGGCCAGAAATTTCAGGAATCCGCTACGCCAGAAGGCGCGTAACAGCAGGTAACTTTTCGCTTGAGGATTGGCCAGGTCGCCGTGGCAGATAAAGATTTTGCGGCTGCCTAAGCTGACAATCTGCTGGTCGGGGATCACCGTACAATTCAGGGTTTCAGTAAAGAAGGATCCCAGATTGAAGTCGTGATTCCCCTCTACGTAAAAGAGTCGACAGCCGTCGTTGGCTAGTTGTTGCAGACGACTGAGCAACGGCAGGTGTTCTGAGAAGACAATAGAGCGATAGCCGATCCAGAATTCGAAAATATCCCCTAGCAGAAACAGCGCATCAAGGTTACCCTGCTGCTGCTCGAGAAAATTGAGCAGGTTCTGGTAGTTTTGGTCTTGTGGGTGGCGCAGGTGCGCATCGGCAATAAAGATAGCTCTCATGGCCGCCAACTATAATGAGGCATGCCCAGCCTGTCAATCGCTGTGAAATTGTTCAAGTTCTTCAAGAGGAGAAAAGATGAAATATCCAATGATTCATATCTGTTACCGGGTCCTTGATCTGCAGACCTCAGAGGAGTTTTATTGCACGGCTCTCGGTTTTGAAGTTGGTCGAAAGAAGGATTTTCCGGATGCGGGTTTTACCCTCAGTTATCTGGTCAGCCCCGAGCTGCCGTTTGAACTTGAGCTGACCTATAACTATGGCCAGAAAGAGCCTTATGTTATCGGTGATGGCTACTCTCATCTCGCTGTTGGTGTCGAGGATCTTGAGGCTTCCCATCAGCGTCACATGGAACTTGGTTTGAACCCGACCGCGATAAAAGGACTGACCGCTGGTAAGGGAATGTTTTATTTTCTAACCGACCCTGATGGCTTCAGGGTTGAAGTCGTACGTCGCGCAGCGGCCGAATAGGAGAGATGACAAATGGACCATCTGAATAAATTGCTCGCCAAGGGCCGTCGGCTGATCGAAGAGGGTGAGTACAAACAGGCTTTGCCGCTTCTACGTGAGGCCGAATCTTTGTGCGATGACAGTGTTGAACTTTGTCTGTTACTTGGAGAGACCCTGGTCGAAGAAGGTCAATCACAGGGCGCGCTGAAGTGCCTGCGCAGGGCCCATAAGAAAGATTCTGAAAATATTGAACTCCTCTATGCCCTGGGTGATCTTCTCCTCGAAAAAGGTGAGTCTGATGAGGCGCTTGAATGTTATCGTCAGATCGTTGAGGTCGATCCCGCTGAAGATGACGCTTGGGTCAGTCAATCCCTGGTCTATATCTCACTGGAGCAGCCGCAATTGGCCGAAAAAGCATGCCGGAGTGCGCTCAAGGTCAACCCCGAATCGACCTTTGCGCTTAATGCCCTCGGCGATGTCTGTGACGCACTGGGACAAGAGGAAGAGGCCTTGAGCTGTTATCGCAAGGTGCTGGAACTCGACCCCGAAGATGCTCAGGCTCACCTGAATCTGGGTGAGTATTACTATGATACCGGTGACTTGGCCCATGCTGAAAAACATTGTCAGCAAGCGATAGAGTTCGATCCCGGTTTGACCTTTGCCTGTCTGACTTTGGGCAACATCTGTCTGGATCTCGACCGTAACGAAGATGCCAGGAATTGGTTTCAGCAATTTCTCAAACTTGAGACCGATCCCGCCGCCAAGCAGATTCGGGATGAAGTTGCGGCGGTTATCGAAGGCCTTAAACCCTGATCAACGCTGGGTTCAATTCTGTTGGAGGATTTGCTTGTGCTGCAGGGTTTGGTCTTACTCCTGGGCTTTCAGTTTGCGGGTGAGCTCGTTGCCCGCTTATTGGACTTACCGATTCCCGGGAATGTTATCGGCATGGCTATGTGCTTGCTGGCGTTGTCTGCGGGGCTCGTCAAAGAAGAGTCGATCACCGAAGCCGGAGAGTTGTTGCTGAAGTATATGGCTCTCTTCTTTGTTCCGGCCGGCGTCGGCGTGATGCTCTATTTCGACCTGATTGCAAAAGAGTGGCTGCCCATTATTGTCGGGACGGTTGTCAGTACATTTGTCGTTATGGCTGTGACCGGTTGGGTTGAGCAGGCGCTGGGGGGGGGATGGTGACTGAACTTATATCTACCCCCCTGTTCGGGGTTGCATTGACCCTGGTGACCTTCAGGATCGCGGAACTGATCTATCGCCGCAGCGGTCTTGTTCTGCTTAATCCGGTTTTTGTCTCGATCTGCGTAATAATTGCCGTTCTGAAGGTTGGTCAGGTCTCTTACGCTGATTATGCCGAAGGCGGCGACCTGATCCTGTTTCTGCTCGGTCCTACGGTGGTTGCCCTTGCCTTGCCTCTCTGGCAGCGGCGTAAGCAGGTTCTGGGACGTAAATTGCCGATCCTGGTGGGGATCTGTGCCGGCGCACTGGCTTCGATTGCTTCGGCGGCGGGGACGGCCTGGCTGCTTGGCGCTAGCCCGGAGGTTGTCTTGTCACTGGTGCCAAAATCGGTGACGACGCCGATTGCGATCGGCATCAGTGACAAGATCGGCGGAATTGTACCATTGACCGCTGCGCTGGTGGTATTAACCGGTTGTTTGGGGGCAATCTGTGGACCCGAGTTCTGTCGCCTGATCGGTATCCGTAAACCGACTTCTCTTGGGCTGGCGATCGGTACCGCCAGTCATGGGATTGGGACCGCCCGGATCCTGGAGGAGGATCGTTTGGCTGGTGCCGTCTCCGGTTTGGC
>JAUXIR010000229.1 GCA_030620915.1 Geopsychrobacter sp.
CGAAACCGTCGAGGTCGTCTTCGATCCGGAGCAGCTGAGCTATGCGGATCTGCTCGAGCGCTTCTGGTGCATGCATAACCCGACCAGCCTCAACTACCAGGGCTGGGATATCGGCAGCCAGTATCGGAGCGCTATTTTCACCCTCGATGAGTCACAGCGCCTCGCGGCGGAGCAGAGTCGTGAGCTCGAATCGAGTTCGGATCGCCATGCCGAGCCGATTGTCACCGAGATCCGTGCCGCCGGTCAATTCTGGCGCGCCGAGGAATATCATCAGCAATATCTAGCCAAACAGAGCAAGAATTCATGCCCAGACTGACCCTGCAACAACGCGAAGCCCAACTGTGCAACAAGATCGTCAATGCTGACATGGTTTTTAGCGCAGCTTCGGGGGGATGCTGATGCCTTTCGCACTGACCATCGAGGAGATCCGAAAAAACTGCGGAACCAGCTACTACGGGCGCGGTTTGAATTATCAACGCCAGGGTCGGGTTCGGAGCGTGGCATGGATCGAGGAGAGCCGGACCCTCTGCGGCGAGGTCGCCGGCAGCGGAAATCGGATCTATCAACAGACGATTTCATTCTCTGCGACCGGGTCAGCCCGCTTCCATGGCACCTGCTCCTGCCCGGTCTATCAGGATTGCAAGCATGTGGTGGCCGTGCTGCTCGAGTGGATAGAGCAGAACCTAGAGGCCTTCGACCGTCGTTGTAATCCGGACCGTTCGGTATTGCAGCGTTGGCAGCAGGAAACCACCCGCAAGTTGCAGGTTGTCAGCAACCATCAGTATCCGGCGCCGGGCGATTCCTGCCTGCTCTACCTGCTTCATCTGCAGGGGCCGGAGCGAATCCTCAGCGTGCAGACGGTTAAGAGTCGTCGTCTCAAGCGCGGCGGCTGGGGCAAGGCGCATAGCTACAACCCCTACGAACAGCCCAGCTATTACCGCGCTCCGGTCGGAACCTTTCCCATCGATAAGGAGATTGCGCGGCTGCTCGGTCCCGACGGTTTTTCCCACACCCGGCCACAGCTGGTGGGCGATATCGGCCTGCTGGTGCTGCAACGCCTGTTGCGCAGCGGCCGCTGCTTCTTACACTCGAGCGACAATTCGCCGCTCTCCATCGGGCCGAGCCGCAAGGCCAGCTTTAGTTGGCAGGAGCAGCAGCAGGAGACCCGGCTTAAGATCGAGCTGGAGGGGCAGGACTCCGACTGGTTGCTGCTGCCGACCTCGCCGCCCTGGTATCTGGATACTGAAAACCATCGGTGCGGCCCCATCGAACAGCCACTCTCGGCCAGCCTGTTTCAATCCCTGGCTGAGCTGCCGCCGGTGGTCGAGGGCCAGTTGATCGAACTCAGTCATTTCCTCTTGCAACGGCTGCCGCCCAACAGCATTTCGCTACCGGTCGATTTGAAGATCAATCTCTGGGATCAGACCCCGCAGCCGAGCCTGATTCTGCATGCGCTTGAGGGGCCGGGCGGCAGTTGCCGGCATCTTGCGCGGCTGCGCTTCAACTACGGTCCGATCAGCCTGGCACCGGTCTCGATCGGTGGTCAGGGCTCCTGCCTGGTTCAGCATAACGATGAAGAGTGGCAGATCAGGCGCCATCCACAGACCGAGATCGATGCCCTGCAGAGACTGCAGGAGCATAATCTTGTTCCGGCCACGCCTTTAGCCGATCCCGCCGAGCTGGACCTTTTTTTCGCCAGCCAGAATCTTCAGGATGCGGCCCTGGCCTGGAAAGGGCTTCTCGAAGATCTGCCCCAACTTGAGGCCGAGGGCTGGCGGATCGAGATCGATCCCAGCTTTGTCCTCCGTTTCGAAACCGCCAGCGACCTGCAAGCCGAGATCGATGACAGCCAGCCGGGCTGGTTCGAGGTCGGTCTGAACATCGAGCATGATGGCCACCGGATCTCACTCTTGCCCCTCTTGATTCAGTGGCTGGAAAACCACGATCCGCAGCAACCCTTGCTCCACCAGCTCGAGGAGAACCGCTGGCTGGAGATCCCCGCCTCGGTGCTGGAGCCGGTGGTTAGCACCCTGGTCGAACTCTTCCAAGACCCGCAACTCAACGACAGCGGCCAGCTCAAACTCCCCCGTCCCCAGGCCCACGGTCTGCTCGAACTGGAGGGACTGTTGGCTGCCGGCGGCCATCAATTCGCCTGGCAAGGGGGCAAGAAGCTTCGCCAGCTGGCCGAAAAGCTGAAAGATTTTGAGGGGATTCAAGTTGCCCCGGTGCCGAGCGGGCTTAACGCCGAGCTGCGTCATTACCAGCAACAGGGGCTCTCCTGGCTGCAGTTTTTACGCGAGTACGGTTTCAACGGGGTGCTGGCCGATGATATGGGTCTCGGTAAAACGATTCAGGCCTTAGCGCACCTGCTGCTGGAAAAGGAGGAGGGCCGTCTCGAGCATCCGGCCCTGATCGTCGCCCCGACCAGCGTGCTCAGTAACTGGCAGCGTGAGGCAGCGCGCTTCACCCCGGGGCTTAAATGCCTGATTCTGCACGGTCCGGCCCGTAGCCAGCACTATAGCAAGCTGCAGGAGTATGATCTGGTGATTACCAGCTACGCGCTGTTGACCAGGGATCTCGAACAACACCTCAAGCACGACTATCACAGTCTGATCCTGGACGAGGCCCAGGCGATCAAGAACCCGCGCGCCAAGAGTGCCCTGTCCGCCTGTTGCATCAAGGCGGCGCACCGCCTCTGCCTGACCGGTACCCCGCTCGAAAATCATCTGGGTGAACTCTGGTCGCTCTTCCAGTTTCTGATGCCCGGCTTCTTAAGCAGCCGGAAACGATTCACCCAGCTGTTCCGCACCCCGATCGAAAAGCATCATGATTTCGAGCGCCAGCAGCAGTTGCAACAGCGCATGGCCCCCTTCATTCTGCGCCGCGACAAGACCCAGGTGGTGCAGGAACTACCGCCCAAGACCCTGATGGTGCGTGAGGTTGAACTCAACGCCGGTCAGAGCAAGCTCTACGAAAGTCTGCGCCTGGCGATGACCGACAAGATCGGCAAGCTGCTGCAGAAGAAGGGCCTCAAGAACAGCCATATCGAAATTCTGAGTGCGCTGCTCAAGCTGCGGCAGGTCTGCTGCGATCCGCGTCTGGTCAAGCTCGAGAGCGCGCGCAAGGTCAAACATTCGGCCAAACTGGAGATGTTGCTCGAGATGCTCGACGAGCTGCTCGAAGAGGGGCGCAAGATCCTGATCTTCTCCCAGTTCACCTCGATGCTCAGTCTGATCGAGGCGGAGCTGCAGGCGCGGGATATCGATTACACCAAGCTGACCGGCCAGACCCGCAAACGGGATGCCGCCATTGCCGCCTTTCAGGAGGGCAATGCCGACGTGTTTTTGATCAGCCTCAAGGCTGGTGGAGTCGGACTCAACCTCACTGCTGCCGATACCGTCATCCATTACGACCCCTGGTGGAATCCGGCGGTCGAAAACCAGGCCACCGACCGCGCGCACCGCATCGGCCAGCAGAAACCGGTCTTCGTCTACAAGCTGGTCGCCAGCGGCACCCTGGAGGAGAAAATTCTTCAGTTGCAGGAGAAGAAACAGTTATTGGCTGACGGGGTTTACAAACAGACCGATAAAACCGAAGCCTTGCCCGGGATGAGTTCTGCGGATATTTTGTCGCTGTTGACGGCGATTGATTGATAGATCTTGAACGAAGCGATTAAATATTGACAACTGACTGAAATAATAGATGTTTTGAGGGGTGAGATGTGGGGGCCTCTGGAGAATAAAATCTCTGGTTTTGGAGGCCGCTTTTCAGCTTGATGCTGAGAGGCGGCTTTGGTTGTTTTTGAGGTGCCGGAAAGATTGCCCGGCAAATGTTCCCATATTGGGAACATTTGCCGTTGTCATTTAGTTTGAGAACTGCTGTGTAGTTATGAAAAAATCATTCGCAAAAAAACACTCAGAGATTTCTGGGAAAAGATGCCCAACGGCGTGCCACTGGTCGCCTTGACTCTGTGCCATGATCGAC
>JAUXIR010000303.1 GCA_030620915.1 Geopsychrobacter sp.
GAGAATAGTTTTCTGCCGCGGGTGCTGCATAATTTTGCACGGATGATCATCTCGACCCGGCTGTCCAAGGATTCTGCAGCGATGAAGGAATGGATCGGCAAGTCTGATAAATACAGTAGTTATTGCGACAGTAATTTGCAGCTATTGAAGATGGAGATCTACACCGGCAATATCCCTGAGTGGCTGAATGAGGAGGATCGCAAGAAATTTAATGCCAAACGCCGTCGACAGATCATTACCGAGTCGGAAACAGAGGGGGTCAATGGTTTTTCGGGCCGTGAATCGATCAAGATCTTTCGCGAACTCTACAGCAGCCTGGCCCGCGAAGGGGCCTTGATCGATATGAAGAGCCTCTGTCGTTTCTTCGAGAATCATGAGGAATGGCAGGAGATGATTCCTGATGGATTCATTGAATCGCTCCGCAGGATGTACAATTACACGATTCTGCAGGAGATCAAGGAGGCACTCTACTACTACAACGATGAGCAGATTGAGAAGGAGATCAAGAACTACCTGTTTGCCATCAACTTCGAATCAGGCACCCGTGTGACCTGCCCTTACACCGGGGATCAGCTGGACGTCGGCGAAGAACTTTTCGCGGCCATGGAAGGCAGTCTGGTGAGTAGTAGTTCCTATGCCGAGATGCGTCGTCAGTTTCGTGAGGCGACGCAAAAACAGTATGCCTCACAGGCTTTGACTCAGGAGTTGATCATCGACGGCAAGGCCCTGGAAGAGACCGAGCTCTATCGCAACCTGCATGAACGCTATGTCCATTATTTGAAAGAGAAGGTTCTCGACCCGATCCTTAAAAATGAGAACTTCCGGCGTGCGATCAAGGATTTCGAAGGGGAAAACTTTCGCACCTACGACAAGAAGGTGCGCGCAGACGTGACCTTTTTGATAACCAACCTCTGTGAACGCTTTCAGTACACCCGCCAGGGCGCGCGTGAGGTCGCGCTCTATCTGATCGACAACAAGATTTCCGAAGATTTTTCCAGCGAATAAAAAAGGGCCGGTGAAAAAATCACCGGCCCTTGGTTGCAGCAGAGAGCAGCGCGGCTCAGCCGCAATGGCCATCGCTCTGAGGTCTTATGTTTTTTCGCGACCTAGACGGCTCATCAGCGCCAGCAACAGGCCCAGGGTGATAAAGGCCCCCGGCGGCAGAATCATCAGCAGGATCGGCTGAAAGGAGGGGCCGAACCGGTCAAAACCGAGGAGTGCGCCTGAGCCAAATATTTCGCGCACCGCACCGAGCATGAACAGCGCCAGGGTGAAGCCGAGCCCCATCCCTAAACCATCGGCCGCTGAGCGACTGACGGGATTCTTCGAGGCGAAGGCCTCGGCGCGGCCGAGGATCAGGCGGTTGACCACGATCAACGGGATGAAGATGCCGAGGGCCTGATAGAGGTCGTAGACCCATGCTTCCATACAGAGCTGTACCACGGTGACGAAGGTTGCGATGATAATGATGAAGGCCGGGATGCGGACCCCGGAAGGGATGACCTTACGCATCAGGGCGACCACGATATTGGAGCAGACCAGGACGAAGGTGGTTGCCAGCCCCATCCCCAGTCCGTTTTCGGCGCTGGTGGTGACGGCCAGCACCGGACACATGCCGAGCAGCAGCTTGAAGACCGCATTCTCTTTCCAGATCCCCTTGCTGAAATCACGCATCAGGTTCATTTGTCGCCTCCCTGTGGTGCGAGAATCTCTTTCTTATGTTCACGGTAGAACTCAAGCCCCTTCTTGACCGCGCCGACGATCGCACGTGGCGAGATGGTGGCACCGGTGATCTGATCGAACTGACCGCCGTCCTTCTTGACTCGCCAATCGACATTGTCGAGGTTTTTCCCTTTGAACTGATCCTTGAACACCGCATCGGTGATCTTGCTGCCGAGACCCGGGGTTTCAGCATGGGTCAGTATTTCGATGCCGATGATCTGGCCATCGGGTTCAACCCCGACCATTATGTATATATTGCCGCTGTAACCATCCGGGGCCACAACCTTGAAAGCGATGCCGCCCAGTTGCTCGGCTTTGCGCGCTCGGTAGAAGGTCTCCAGTACCGGTCGGCCTTTTTTGTCGATACCGTTATTCAGGATTACAGTGTCGGTATCGGGGCTGTTGTCGAATTCGGGCAGAACAGCGCTTAGGGCCTTGAGCATCTGCAGTCTGCGTTGCTCTTTGATCGGCTCGCGGGTGGCGGTTTCAACCTGCGAAAGGATCAGTCCGGCACCGCCGGCGATCAGGGTCAGGGCTAATAGAAGGCGGATAATATCTTTCATATCTTAAGCCTTGGCCTCGACCTGCCCGTAGATCTTCGGGCGGCAGAAGCGATCGATAAGTGGGGTTGCGGCGTTCATCAGCAGGATGGCGAAGGAGACCCCTTCCGGATAGCCGCCGAAGAGGCGGATCAGCACCGTCAGCAGTCCACAGCCGAAACCGAAGATCAGCATCCCCTTGTCGGTGACCGGTGAGGTGACCATGTCAGTTGCCATGAAGAGGGCGCCCAAGAGCAGGCCACCAGTCAGCAGGTGAAAGAGCGGGTTGGGATATTTCTCGGGAGAAACCGCCCAGAAGATAGCGCCGATCACCAGCACCGTGCCGATAAAGGCGACAGGGATATGCCAGCTGATAACCCGTTTCCAGAGCAGGTATAGTCCGCCGAGCAGCAGGGCGAGCGCCGAAACCTCACCGAGGCTGCCGGCCATGTTGCCAGTCAGATAGTTGAAGAATCCGCTGTGCGCCAACTCGGGGAGTTTGCCGGTCAGCATCACCGCAGTCTTCATCTCGCCCAGCGGGGTCGCAGCCGTGACCGCATCGAGCCCCGAGCCGAGCGGCGTCGGGCTTGTCCAGCTGGTCATCTGGACCGGGAAGGAGATCAGCAGCACCACGCGTGCCACCAGCGCCGGATTGAAGGGGTTGTAGCCGAGACCGCCGTAGACCTGTTTACCGACCAGGATTGCGATCGCCGCACCGAACAGCGCCAGCCACCAGGATGATGAGGGCGGCATGTTGAGCGCGAGCAGGATGCCGGTGAGTGCGGCTGAGCCATCGCTAAGCGACAGGGGCTTTTTCATCAGCTTGCAGCTGAGCGCCTCGAATCCCATGCAGCCGAGGGTGCAGATCAGCAGCACACTGAGTGCCGGTAGACCGAAAAAATAGATCGACAGGGC
>JAUXIR010000352.1 GCA_030620915.1 Geopsychrobacter sp.
TCCAAATTGCTCGCTGTTGCGTCTCTCGAAGAGAAATATAAACGATGTCTGAAAATGCTTACTTTGCCACCGCCGCGCGCGGCCTCGAACCCTTGCTTGCAACTGAGCTGACCTCATTCGGCGCCCAGGAGGTTGTTGAAGCGATTGGGGGGGTCCGTTTCACCGGCCCGCTCGAGGTTGCCTTGCGGGCCTGTCTCTGGTCACGTCTGGCCAGCCGGATTCTGGCGCCGATCGCTGAGTTCGAGGCGAATGACCCCGATCAACTCTATGCGGGCGTGCGACAGATCGATTGGCGGCAGCACCTGGATGCCGGCAGCAGCCTCGCCGTTGATGCCCATGTTTCACAGTCCAAGATCGATCATTCACGCTATGCCCTCTTGCGCGTCAAGGATGCGGTGGTCGATCAGTTCCGCGACAGATGCGGTGAGCGTCCCAATATCGATGCGCTGCAGCCCGACCTGCGCCTGAATCTCTATCTCTTCAGAAATCGCGCGACCCTAAGCGTTGACCTCAGTGGAGCCAGTCTGCACAAACGTGGTTACCGTAGCGACGGCTTGAGTGCACCGCTGAAAGAGAATCTGGCTGCCGCCATCCTACTCAACTGCAATTGGCCTGAGATCCATGCCGCCGGTGGCGCCTTGGTTGACCCGATGTGCGGCTCGGGGACCTTAGCCCTCGAGGCGGCGCTGATGGCCACCGATTGTGCCCCCGGTCTGCTGCGTGATTATTACGGTTTTCTCGGCTGGAAACAGTTCGATGGCCGGCACTGGGACGATCTGCTGACGGAGGCCGAAGAACGGAAATCGGTCGGTCTGGCGCGTAAGCATCCGGCGATTATCGGTTACGATGAAAACAGCCGCGCCATTCGACAAGCCTGGCAGCATGCCCGTGCCGCCGGGGTCGATCGCTGGCTCCATTTCGAGCGCCGCGAGATGGAACTGGTCGAACAACCGGCGACCGCTACCGGGCTACTGGTGACCAATCCGCCCTATGGCGAGCGTCTGGGGGAACTCTCTGAACTCCCACCGCTCTATAACCGGCTCGGCGAGAAGATGATCCAATTCTCCGGCTGGCAGGCGGGAGTCATCACCAGTGAGATTGAACTCGGCCGCGCCATCGGGCTACGCGCTCATCGCCGGACGCCGCTCTACAATGGTGCGCTCAAATGTCAACTGCTCCATTTTGAGCTGGATGAGACCAACCGCTGGAAATCGCTGGCCGACGGCGCCGGTCGGCCGGTGGCGCGCAAACTCTCGGCTGAGGCCGAAATGCTGGCCAACCGCTTACGCAAGAATCGTAAAAAACTGTCCCGTTGGGTCAAGACCGAGCAGCTCGATTGTTATCGCCTTTATGATGCCGACCTGCCCGAATTCAACCTGGCCATCGATCTCTATGGTGATGAGGTCCATCTTCAGGAATACCAGGCACCCAAGGATATCCCCGAGCAAAAGGCCGAGCGCCGGATGCGTGATGCCGCGGCCGCAGTGATGCAGGTCCTCGACCTGCCCAGCGGCGCACTGCATGTCAAGCAGCGCGTGCGCCAGAAGGGGATAAGCCAGTATCAGCGCCAGGACCGGCGCGGCCTGCTCAAGCAGGTGCGAGAAGGGGATCTGCAGTTTCTGGTTAACCTGAGTGATTATATCGACACCGGGCTGTTCCTGGATCACCGTCCGACTCGCCAGTTGCTGCGTTCCTTAGCTGCCGGCAAGCGCTTTCTCAATCTGTTTGCCTATACCGGCACCGCCAGTGTTTATGCCGCCGCCGGTGGCGCGATTGAAACCACCACGGTCGACATGTCGCGTACCTACCTCGAGTGGGCGAAGAAAAATATGCGCTTGAACGGCTTCGAGGGCGAGCAACACCGGATGGTGCAAGTCGATTGTATGGCCTGGCTGGATCAGTCCCAGGCGCAGTATGATTTGATCTTTCTCGATCCGCCCTCTTTTTCCAATTCGAAGGGGATGGATGGAACCTTCGACATTCAACGCGATCATGTTAATATCCTGCAGCGTGTCAGCGCGATGCTGGCGCCGCAGGGGATCCTGATCTTTTCGAACAATCTACGCAGCTTCAAGATGGCCGCCGATCAGTTGCCCGGGTTGAAGATTGAAGAGATCAGCGATCGCACCCTGCCGCTCGATTTCGCACGCAACCCACGCATTCACAACTGCTGGCGGATTGAACAGATTTAAACCTCAATGTTGTAAAGAGGGATCTCATGTATTACCTATTAACTTTAATCGTCTTGCTGCTGTCGGGTTGCGGACTGAGCAGGATGCCGCAGCATATGGCGCAGGCGACCCTGAATCAGACCGACCCTGAAACCATTGCCGAGGCCGCACCGGCCTACCTGCTGCTGTTCGACAGTTTGATCGAATCAGACCCCGATGATGCCGATTATCTGCGCGATGCCGCCGGCCTGTATGCCCTGTTCGGTGATCTGTTTGTTAAGGATAAGGCCCGCTCTAAACGTCTCAGCGAGCGTTCTTTTTCTTACGCCAACCGCGCGATCTGCAGTGCAGAGGATGATCTCTGTGGCTTGGCGCAGCTCGCCTTCGATCCCTTTGTCTGCAAAATGGCGGAGTTCTCGGAACTAAAGCCGGCGCTGCGCATCGTCTACCTGCAGAGCTGGCTGGTCTATCTGAAGAATCACGCCGACGACTGGAACGAACTCGCGCGTCTGCCGCAGCTCGAAACGCTGATCGGCTATCTGCTGCATCATGAA
>JAUXIR010000004.1 GCA_030620915.1 Geopsychrobacter sp.
ACCGGGTCCGCACCGTCGCCGATGTGCGTCACGCCTTCAACAAGTATGGCGGAAGCCTTGGTGTCAGTGGTTCGGTTGCCTTCATGTTTGAGCGTAAGGGCCAGATCATCTTTGATGAGGATACGGACTTTGATACGATTTTCGAGGCCGCACTCGAAGCCGGTGCCGAAGATGTCAAAGAGGAAGATGGCATCATCGAGGTCGTGACCGATCCTAACGAATTTGAAACGGTCAGAAACTCCCTTGAAGAACAGGGCCTTAAATTTCAGAACGCCGAAGTCACCATGATCCCGCAAAACATGAATCCGATTGAAGGCAAGCAGGCCGAATCGCTCATGAAGATGATCGATGTCCTGGAGGACAATGACGACGTCCAGCACGTCCACGCCAACTTCGACATCTCCGACGAAGAGATGGAAAGGATCATGGGATAACGCAGGATAAAGGCTCTTAGGTACAAGGTCAAAAGGTTTAAACCTCTTCTCCTTTTCCCTCTCCCCTTTCTTCTCTATCCTTTTGCCCATGCGAATTATAGGCATAGACCCAGGCACCCGGGCCACGGGATACGGTCTGATCGAACAGCAGGGCAATCGACTGTTGCATATCGATAACGGCGCGATCATGACCCGCAGTGCCTCTCCGCTGGCGGATCGACTGGCCCTGATCTACACCCAGCTCGAAGAGCTGATTCAGAAATTTCAACCCGATGCCATGGCGGTTGAGCAGATCTTTGTCGCCAAAAATCCAGCCTCGGCGCTCAAGCTCGGCCACGCGCGCGGGGTCGCCCTGCTGGCCGGAGTCAAAGCGGGCTTGCCGGTTGCCGAATATACCGCGTTGCAGGTCAAAAGTGCCGTCGTCGGCTACGGGCGGGCGGCCAAGTCACAGGTTCAGCAGATGACGCGCACCCTTCTTTGTCTGCCGGAGATCGCTCAGGAAGATGCAGCAGACGCCCTGGCGGTGGCCATCTGTCATGCCCATAGCCATAAACTGGCCGACCAGGTCGCCCGTCACTCACAGCTTCGCGGGGGAAGAAGATGATCGCCCTTTTAACTGGAGAAATTGCCCAGCGCCACTCCGCCGCAATCGTGATCGACGTTGCCGGCGTGGGTTACAGGGTTCAGATCCCACTCTCAACCTTCTACAGCCTCCCTGAGACGGGAAAAATTTCCCTGCATATCCACACCCATGTGAAGGAAGATGCGATCAATCTTTTCGGTTTTCTGTCCGTCGAAGAGAAGAATTTTTTCGCACTCCTCATTTCGGTTTCCGGGGTTGGTCCCAAGCTCGCAATCAACATCCTGTCGCACATGCCTGCCGGCGAATTGGCCCTGGCCCTTGTCGAGGCGGACATCCCCCGCCTCACCAGTATCCCCGGAATCGGCAAGAAGAGCGCCGAACGACTGATCCTTGAGCTGCAGGACAAGGCGGCCAGCTTCGCGCTGGACAGTGTTGTCGATGCCTCCACCAATAGCAGGACTCTCCCTGCGGGGCTGCGTGAAGATGCGATTTCGGCGTTGATCAATCTCGGCTACAAGGAGAATCTGGCCAACAAAGCGGTCAAGAGTCTCGAATTCCCGTCCGATACTGCCCTCGAAGAGATCCTTAAAAAAGCCCTGCAACTGTTGCGCAAATAATAATTGCCATCTGCGAATCGAGTTATAAATGGAAGAGCGCTTGATAACGGGCCAACCGCAAAATGAAGACCAGCTTTTCGAAAGCGGACTCCGGCCGAAAACTCTGCAGGAATACGTTGGCCAGACCAAGGCCAAAAAAAATCTGAAGGTTTTCATCGATGCCGCGCGCAAACGGCAGGAATCCCTCGACCATGTGCTCTTTTATGGTCCGCCCGGACTGGGTAAGACCACCCTGGCAAATATTGTTGCCCATGAAATGGGGGTCGCAATCAAGAGCACCTCGGGTCCGGTGATCGAAAAGGCGGGCGATCTGGCCGCGGTTCTGACCAATCTTGAAGAAGGCGATGTCCTCTTTATCGATGAAATCCACCGCCTCTCACCCGTCGTCGAAGAGATCCTCTATCCGGCGATGGAGGACTACCAGCTCGATATCATGATCGGCCAGGGGCCTTCGGCGCGCAGCATCAAGCTCGACATTCCACCTTTCACTCTGGTTGGAGCAACCACCCGTGCGGGTCTGCTCTCGTCACCGCTGCGTGACCGCTTCGGCGTTATCAGCCGGCTTGAATTTTATACCGACCAGGAGTTAACCCAGATAGTCAGCCGCAGCGCGCGCATCCTCAACCTCAGTATCGAGGCCGAAGGGGCTGCTGAAATCGCCCGCCGCAGCCGTGGCACCCCAAGGATAGTCAACCGCCTGCTGCGCCGGGTGCGCGATTTTGCCGAGATCGAAGAGGACGGCCTGATCACACGAGAAGTGGCTGATCGCTCCCTTGCTCGCCTCGAGGTTGACCGCAAAGGCCTGGACTACATGGACCGCCTGTTACTGACCACGATCATCGACAAATTCAAGGGTGGACCCGTCGGTCTCGACACGCTGGCCGCAGCAATCGGCGAGGAGCGTGATACCATTGAAGACGTTATCGAACCCTTCCTGCTCCAGCAGGGCTTTCTGCACCGCACTCCGCGAGGCCGGGTTGCGACTGAAATATGCTATCAACATTTCCAGAAGAGCCCGAATGAGGTATCACGAACCGGCAACCTTTTTTGATTGAATTCGTTCACTTTCAATGAACAACTGAGCGCTGTTTTATGGGACGAAAAACCCTATTGACCATCATCCAGAAGATTGCCCTGGGCTACCTGCTGACCGCATGTTTTGGTCTGGTTGCGACGATCTACGCCCTGACCAGCCTTGGCACGCAAACAAAACAGGCGAATGAGCTGATCAACGGCGACTTCCGTGCGTTGATGATGGCAACGACCCTGCGCCAGGACCTGATGGCGCTTGATCGGCTTGAAAAAGCCGAAGATATCATCACAGATACGAACCTTGACTCATTGCACCTGCGCAGGCGTGAGGACTTCATGGCCCACTGGCAGGCGATGAAGAACCTGCCTCTCCATCAATCTCTACCACAACAGATGCAGACTGCCGGCGAGAGCTATCTGAAGAATCTTAAAAAAATCCTGCGGACCCCAAACAGGCTCCCGGGGACCATCGACAGAACCCTCGCGCCACAGCGGACGGAACTCCTCAAGCAGCTTGATCTCTTCATGGAAAGCCGCGAAGAGATCATCAATACCAGACTTGCCGGCCTCACCAGCGGCAGCACCAGAGCATTCCGCGTCACGTTGTTGCTGACCCTGTTCGGGATCTTCCTTGGAGTTGCCGTGGCACTTTCGGTGATTCTTGCCATCCACCGCTCAACCCGTGCCCTGATCGATGCAACCAATCAAATCTCAAATGGCGATTACGATTGCCAGATAGACACCCAGCGTAGCGATGAATTTGGTGAACTGGCACGAGCATTTGTGCGCATGGGGGGACAACTGCAGCACCTGGAAAAAATCAAACTGGATGCCAACCCGCTGACCCACCTACCCGGAAACATGGCAATCGATCATGAGATCAACTTACGTATCGAAAATGGTGATTCATTTGCCCACAGCTATATCGACATCGATAACTTCAAATCTTTCAATGACCGTTACGGCTATCAAGAAGGCGACAAAGCGATTGCACTGGTTCGAGATATTCTCAAGGAAGCCTTGAGTGAATCAGCCTCCAACGACCACCTGCTTGGCCATATCGGCGGCGACGACTTTGTTGTTTTAACCTCTTGTGACATCGTAGAGGACCTGGCCAAAAGAGTGATCAGTGCCTTTGATGAGCAAGCCCCCCTGCTCTACAACATCGAGGATCGTGCCGCAGGATTCGTTGCCGGCAAAGACCGGCAGGACAACGAAATCCAACACCCCCTGATGACACTGTCGGTCTCTGTCGTCACCACCGACAGCTTGAGCCAACCCTCCCCTGCCGCAATCAGCCGGGAATGTGCTAAGATCAAACATCATCTTAAGATGCTGCCAGGCAGCAATTACCTCATTGACCGTCGGGATCAACGTTGAGCCGCTTGCTTCTACCAACTATCTTGACCCTGCTGCTTTCGGCATGCCTGCCCCTGGCGGGGCTAAGACCGGGTGAATCCCCCATCCAAGAAGAGGACCGCGCAATGAGTCTTTTTGTCGAAGGGATTGACCACTTTGAATCGGATCATCGTTCGGAGGCCTTCCTCCGACTCGAGCAGAACTTTCCCGACAGCGTATGGACCCGGCGAGGTCGGGTGCTTGCCAACCTGGCAGGCTCTATCCGCCTCCTCGAAAAGCAGATTAAACGTCAACAGTCGGTTATCGATGAGCAAAAAAAGGATCAATTGGCACTGAAGAGTCTCACTCAAGAGAATGAGCTGTTGCAAGAGCAGGTCGAGGTTCTCAAGTCTTTGATTATCGACCTTGAATTACACCAGCCCTGACCCATATCATCAGGTTTAAATCCTAAGATGTTTCCGAATAATCACCTGCAGTTATTTGCCCAACAGTTGGCCTCATGGGCTGAGCAAATCATTGAAAATGGTCGTACCCCTTTCCGGCGTGTCGATCTGTTTCATCAACTACACACCTACGCGGGCAGCTGCCATCCGCCCTTGATTTTCTGGATCAACCGCCAAAGTATGATTGCCGGGGGATTACTTTTCTTACCAGACAGCACAACTGACACCAGCTTCAGTAAAGAAGCCGCGGCCGCGGCCTCATTGGGGCTACGCCACTTTGTCACCTGGGAAGCAGAAAAGATCAACATCTGGGAAGTTGCGGCAGAGGGCAATATTCTTGTCTCATCCCTACCGCTGGCCAAGACACAGGACCCGGCAGATTTTCACCATCGCCTGTACGAGTTGATTGATCAACTTAAACTCCTTTCCGTTACCGGCAGGATAAGCGCGGAAGAGATCTCTTCTTATTACCTGCTGAATCTGCTGGAAGAAACCCTGGCGTTATCATTTCCCGCACTACTTGAAAGCTGCCGGATGCAACTGAGTGAAAACACCTCGGTTTTAACCGCTGAAGAGGAGGCACAAAGTTGGAATCGTCTGACCTTGCTGCGACTTCTCAGCCTGCTCAACTGGAAAATTCTGCCGGACAATGTGCCGATGGAACAGCTGACCTCCTCATCCGAAAAACTGCTGGCATGTCTCCCCGCGCCGCTGGGACAAATCCTACTGACTCTGACGCCGGAACCATCACTGAACCTGCCGGCGGAGAGTGCCGTGACCTTTCATCATTTGCTCCTGCGCCTGCAGCAAATCGACTGGCAGAGCCAGAACAATCGCGGCGAAGAGACTCTCCGTTTACTGCTGAGTCTCTGGCATGGAGATCCTGCCTGCGGTGCTCAACCCAAGCACAAAGAAAGACTCCTACTTCACTCACAGGAACTGGCGCCTGATTGCAGCCGGGAGATTTCTCATTCCGGTGCGCAACTGGCGGCAAACGCCCTGATGCGGGTCCTCGATAAACGGCCGCACCCGACACAACTTCAAGGCGACACCTTCAAGCTCAGCGCCCCTCTTGCAGAAAATTTTCTCCACGCAAACTTCTACGGCAGCCTGCGACCAGCCCCATCTCTGCGACGTGAACTTGCAGGCCACTTGAGAATCAGCTGGCCAAATCGGCGATTTACCATTCCCGGCAATCTGCCTTTCTGGGCCACAGAAGCAGCTCACTTGCTCGGGTTAACCGCACTGAACAGTCAGATCGAACTCCACCTGCCTGCAAACTGGTTACAGCTGCTCATCGGTTCTTTTTTCTCCGAACTTATTTTCACCAATTTCATTTTGGAAACCATCGATTGTCGTGAAGAGAAGCGGCACCTGTTGAAATTAAGTCGCCGGCAAGGAGAAACCGCAACGGAGTGCCTGCTGCCAGATGGCAGCAGACGCTCACTCGAACTGGGACGGGAGCACAATCAAGCCGCCGGCAAGCTGCTCTGTGCCCTTGAGCTTCCGCCTCAACTCTTTGAGCTGTTCACAGAACAGCAGTTGGTACTGCTCTCCGAGACGGGCGAAGAAGCCTTACATCCGCAGGCTTTAGCCTGCTATGCCCAAAGCAGTATCGGACAACAACTCTGGAAGATGTGCACTCGATCCCCTATTCCGAAGAATACCGAAAGACTGTTAGCGGAAGGCAAAGAGCTGAATTGGCTCGTACCTGAAGCAAGCTGCCTCAAAGAGCTGAACCGGCTTGCTGCCGTCGAGGATATAACAAGCATCAAGCCGCAACTGGATGAACAGCTAAGTCAACTGCTAGGCCTCCCCACAGATATACCCGACATCCAGATCCAGACGTCACCCAAGGAAGCCGCCGGTCTAAAACAGATCAGTCGGAACCTAAATGATGAACTGCTCCGACTGCTTGAGATTGAAGGCATCCCCCACTTCCCGCAGACCTATCTCTATCGCCAGGCCACAGGGCCTCTCAGTAGTTACAACTTCGCGCCACCACTCAAACTGCGACAGGAGTTACTCGGTCAGTACGAGCTCGAAGATGCAAGGGGGCAACAGCTTCAGGTTACGGGCGAAGAGACCAAAGAGGCCCTGATGTTGGCCAGTATTCTCGGATTGTCGTCCCTTGAAATCCCTATCGATCGGCAACAAACCGCTGAGATGCTGGACAGTTACCGACAAGACCTCCACAAACTGCAGGAGACAATTACCCGCCTCTGCCATCTCCATATCGAACAAGCCCCGGCTGCGCAACGCCTGCAAAAAAAGCTCTGGCAGCAACTGCCTCTCCCGCCTCTCAAGTGGCTTTCCTGTTGACTTTGCCGCTCTTTTCGGGGCAGGCTTGGCGTCAAGTAACATCAGTCGAAATGGAGCACCCATGAATATCCTGTTACATATTTGTTGTGGTAACTGTGCCATCTATCCAGTGAAACAACTACGCGAACAGAGTCATCAATTGACCGGTTATTTTTTCAACCACAATATTCACCCCTACCAAGAGTACAGTCGTCGCCTCGAAACGACCCGCGAATATGCCTCAAAGGTTGAATTGCCCCTGCTGGTGGATGACCAGTATCTGCTGGAGGATTTTCTGGCCAATGTCGCCGGGAATCCTGATCAACGCTGTGCATATTGCTACCGATCTCGCTTGACAAAAACGGCTCAAACAGCCGCAGAGGGTGGGTTTGAGGCCATTTCAACCACCCTGCTCTACTCCCGCTACCAGAATCAGGAAGCAATCATCGATTTTGGTCATGAATTAGCCAGAGAATATGAATTGACGTTCGTTGACCAGGATTTTCGCCCGGGCTGGCACGAAGGAATTCGTATTTCAAAAGAGATGAGTCTTTATCGGCAGCAATACTGTGGCTGCATCTACTCCGAAAAGGACCGCTACCACCCACGGGCAAAAGCCAAAGCCTCCTAAGCTCCATGGCGTTGCTGGTCCCCTTTATTATGCTATAATTTCGGCAAGTTCTGTCCAGCCGCTAGGATATTCTGTCTGACAAGGAGGCGAATAATGATCGACTTTATCGAGAAAACCATGCTCGCAGGATTCGGTGCCCTCTCTCTGACCCAGAAGAAATCGGAAGAATTGCTCAAAGAAGTAAAAGAGCGCATCGACCTGACTGAGGAAGAAGGGAAGCAGCTCTTGTCCCGCTTGCAGGATGTCGCCAAGGAGAACCAGCAGAAATTCGAGGACCTGGCCCGCGAAGAGTTACAAAAAATCGCTTCCCGCATGGGCTTTGTCGCCAAGGAAGACTTCGATGCGCTGACAAAAAAAGTGGCGAAGCTGGCAAAACAGCTCAAAACCAAATCCTGATTTTTCAACGGACACCAATCTATGCTCACCTTCGCCCGGATCAACCGCAACCTACGCTCACTCAAACGCTATCGGCAGATCCTTGGCGTTTTGATCAAGTACGGTTTCGGGCACGTCGTTGAGCAGCTGAATATCGACTACTATCTTGAACTCGGCAAGCGCATTGTCTCGCTTGGCACCATGTCCAAGAAGGTTGAACGCTTCACCCAGGCCGAGCGTCTAAGACTGGTCATGGAGGAGTTGGGGCCGACATTTATCAAGCTTGGCCAAATCCTTTCTACCCGTCCCGATCTTATCCCCTCGGAATATACCGAAGAATTCCGTAAGCTTCAGGATCGTGTCCCACCCCTGAGCCCGGAACTGATTCGGCAAGAGATTGAACAACAGCTAGGCGTCACCATCGACGAAGCCTTTGCCGAGTTTAACGACAAGGCCATTGCGGCCGGCTCCATTGCACAGGTCCACCGGGCCAGACTTCATGATGGTCAGCAGGTTGCGGTAAAGGTCCGTCGCCCCGGGATCATGCCACTTCTCGAAACTGATCTCGACATCCTGGCCGGACTGGCCTACCTGCTGGAACACCACATGCCGGGGATGGACGTCTTCGATCCCTCCGGTATTGTTCGCGAATTTCGGCGCACCCTCTTTCGCGAAATCGACCTGACCCGCGAGGGACACACCATAGAACGTTTTGACGCCAATTTCTCTGAAATGGCTGAGGTTTTCACACCAAAAATCTTCTGGCACCAGAGCTGTGAAACTATCCTGACGATGGAATATGTTGACGGGATTAAGATTACCGACGCCAGGGGCCTGGATAAGAAGGGGCATTCGGGCAAAGCCCTCGCTGAGCTCACGGCGAACGTTATTCTGCAGCAAATTCTTGTGCATGGGCTCTTCCATGGAGATCCCCACCCGGGGAATATCTTTGTGCTTGACGATGGTCGTATCTGCTTCCTCGATTTCGGCATGGTCGGGCGGCTCGATGATGAACTCAAACAACAACTGACCGATCTGATCATCGCCATCATCGATCGTGATGCAGAGCGACTCATCACACAACTGATCTATTCAGGTGATATCTCAGATGAAATTGATCGACGCCAGCTCAAACGCGAACTCAATGAATTGATCGACGACTATTGCGAACTCTCCCTGTCCCAACTCAATACGACTAAACTTATCAGTGATTTTATCGACCTTCTCAACCGACACCATATCCGCTTCCCTGCCGACCTTATCCTGCTCGCCAAGGCGCTGGTAACGATTGAGGGCGTAGCACGGGAACTCGATCCTGATTTCATATTGATGAAGCAGCTACAACCGCAGATCGAGCAAATGGTTCACTCACGCTACAGTCCAGGTGGAGCAGCACGTGACATGCTCGCAGTCGGGCGAGAATACAGTGCATTGTTTCGCAATCTTCCTCAAGACCTGCGTGAACTTCTGATGCGGATCAATCGTAATAAATTTAAAATTGATTTGGAACACCGGGGCCTGCAGAATTTCATTACTGAATTTGACCGCTCCAGCAACCGAATCTCCTTTAGTATGATAATTGCTTCCCTGGTCATTGGTTCCTCACTGGTCATGCAAACAGATAAGGGCCCGATGTTGTTCGATTTCCCATTAATCGGATTGCTCGGTTACTCGATCGCAGGCTTCCTTGGGCTCGGGCTTGCGATCGCAATTCTTCGTTCTGGCCGCATGTAGCTCCAAGCGCCGATCAGCATCTTAAAACTTCATCCCCATAAATAAAGCTTGCCGCATGAACAGAGTGTTGCTAACTATGCACAGTCTTGGCGACCTGCGACTAAAAACTGCAACAAAGCACAAATCTGGCCGCAACCTCAAAACGAGCAATCCTTGTAGTTTAAGGCACTTAGGCCGCACCACATCCCTGGCAAGATACTTGCATATTTGCCACCTCGTCAGTTTAAATTACCAACAACAATCGGACTCGTGGATATGATTTTGCAACGCACCATAAAAACTCCTGCTGAAATTACAGGTGTAGGCCTTCATTCAGGAGCCAATATCAGATTACGTCTCCGTCCTGCTTCTGCTGATACCGGTATTATTTTTCATCGCCGCGAGGGTGACCGCGTCGTTGCCATCAAGGCCGTCGCAGACAATGTCATTGACACCCGCATGGCCACAGTCCTTGGCCGCGATGATCTTAGCGTTTCAACCGTCGAGCATTTTCTGGCGGCGTTGGCGGCCTGCGGCATTGACAATCTACATGTCGATATTGACGGTCCAGAGGTTCCTATCCTTGACGGAAGTGCCGCCCCTTTCGTGAAACTGATCGAAGAGGCTGGCATCGAAGGACTGGAAGCGGCAAGACGCTTTATTGCGATTCGCAAACCGATTAGTCTGATCGAGGGGGAAAAACGGATCAGCATTATCCCTTCGCGCTTTTTCCGGATCACCTTCGATATCGCATTCGAGCATAAAGCCATTGCCCTTCAGCAATACAGCATGAAATTCTCAACCGAAAGTTTCCGACGCGATATTGCCCCTGCAAGAACTTTCGGGTTTCTTCACGAAGTCGAATATCTCAAGGCGAATGGACTGGCGCGTGGCGGTTCCCTCGATAACGCGGTGGTCATTGACGACAATGGAGTCATGAACCCCGAAGGCCTACGTTATCAAGATGAATTTGTGCGCCACAAGATCCTCGATTCCGTTGGTGATTTCAGCCTGCTTGGTGCCCCGATGCTGGGTCATATCCGTGCATTCAAGGCCGGACATGATATGAATGCCAAGATGGTCCGCAAGATTATTGATAGCCCAGACCATTGGACCTATGTCGAATTCAGCGAGGCCGCAATGCAAGAGGCCCAACGTCGCAGCGCCCGAGCGTTTGCAGTCGATTTAGCCTGGGATAAGGCCTGACCCCTGCTTAACCTGACCCTCAAAGGCAGCCCTTCCAGTGGCTGCCTTTTTCATGTCCGGATTTCCACCAAGTCTGATTTTAAATTTGCCAAGTCATTGGTTTTTTTGCCATAATCCAACGCGCACCAGCTCTAAAGCCTATGCAGAGGTGAACCATGTCCCAGGCCCAGGAGGACCCAACCGGCCCGCAGAAAAAGCGCAAGCGTCGCTACCGCGAGTTGTTACTCCTGGTTGTGGTCGCCACACTTATTGCGTTACTCCCCAGATTTGAAAGCTATCTTTTTGAAATTTCGACCAAGCTAGCCCTGTCAAACAGTATCATTGCACTCAGCCTGATCAACCTTAACATCCTGCTGGTCCTGCTCTTTCTTTTCCTCATTTTTCGTAATATTTTCAAGCTGTTCCTCGAAAGACGCCAGGGGGTTCCTGGTGCCAAACTCCGCAGCAAACTGGTCGGGGCCTTTATTGCGCTCTCCCTGATCCCGACCATGTTGCTTTTCTTTGCTTCTGCCGGTTTTATCACGACCAGTATCGACAACTGGTTTAACCAGCAGGTCGAGTCAGCCCTCGATGAGTCACTTGAAGTTGCCTTGACCTACTATCGCAATTCCGAAGCGACCGCGCTTTATTATGCCGACCAGCTGGCAAACCGTATTAAAAAAGACAAACTCCTTAATGATGAGAACCTGCAACAACTCAGGAGCTTGATTAAAGAAAAACAGGAGGAGTACAACCTTGGAATCGTCGAGGTTTTCTCGGCAACCCAAGAGGAACTCGTACGGGTTGTCAACCCGAAACTGCCGATCATCGAAATCACAACTGCAACCTCGGACCCGGTCAAGGAGGGCCTGCAGGGGAATAAATTCTCAGAGATTACCCCGGTCGGCAAAGCGGATCTGATTCGTGGCATCGTCCCAATCCATTCGAACTGGGATCCCGCCGATATCGTTGGTGTTGTGGTTGTTAACCACTATGTCCCTTATTCACTTATCAAAAAAATGAAAGAGATTTCCAGCTCTGTTGAGCAATACAAGACGACCAAACTCATCAAAACTCAGATCCAGCAAAGTTACGTGGTCGTCCTGCTGCTGATTGCACTTATTATCATCTTTCTTGCGACCTGGTTCGGCTTCCATCTCGCGCGTGGAATCACGGTACCGATACAGGATCTTGCCGAGGCAACCAGCCGGGTTGCCGCAGGGGACCTTGATATCCACCTCGAAACACGCAGTACCGATGAAATCAGCACTCTTGTCACCGCCTTCAACAAGATGACTTCCGATTTACGGAAAGGTCGTAGCCAGGTCGAAGAGGCCAATCGAGACCTGCAACGTTCAAATGTCGAGCTGGAGCATCGCCGTAATTACATGGCAATCATCCTGGCCAATGTGACGGCTGGGATCATCTCGGTTGATCGCTTTGGGCGCCTGACGACGGCCAATAAATCCGCCGAGAAACTCTTACGCTTTCGAGCGGACGAGGTTATTGGTAAAGATTTTCGCGAAGTCGTTCCGGTCAGCTATCTGCCAACGATCAAAGAGTTACTTAAGGAATTATTTCAAAGTGACAAGGACAGCATTCGGCAACAACTCTCCCTGCCCTTTGGCAGCGAAAAGATCACCCTGCTGGTCAACCTGACAACACTAAAGGACGAGCAGGGCGATTTCATGGGAACAGTCGTGGTATTCGATGACCTGACTGGGCTGGTTAAGGCTCAAAGAATGGCCGCCTGGAGAGAGGTAGCACGGCGCATTGCCCATGAAATCAAAAACCCGCTCACTCCGGTGCAGCTCTCAGCCCAGAGACTCAGACGCCGCTACCTTGATCGTTTCAGCGCTGATGATAATGTGTTTGATGAATGTACCCAGATGATCATTACCCAGGTCGATGAGCTTAAAAACCTGGTCAATGAATTTTCTAATTTTGCCCGGATGCCTGCGACGAATCCGGCACCATGCAACCTGAATGAAATTCTTGAAGAATCGCTAATCCTTTATCAGGCGGGGCACAAAGAGATTGAATTCAGTTTCAAGAAGGCAGCGAATATGCCCTCGGCAAATCTCGATCGTGAGCAACTCAAACGTGTTATGATCAACCTGCTCGAGAATGCGGTTGCCGCCAGCAATAATCAAGGACGGGTTGAAATTGAAACAACCTACAATCCGGAGCTACAAATCATCACCTTTTCAGTTTCAGATCAGGGCTGTGGTATTTCGGCGGAGGACAAAGAACGCCTCTTCGAGCCTTATTTTTCGACTAAAAAATCGGGGACAGGTCTTGGACTAGCAATTGTCTCTACCATAATTTCCGACCATAATGGGTATATTCGTGTGCGCAACAACCTGCCACAAGGGGCAAAGTTCACCATTGAACTGCCTGTCAACCGACCTCAAACAACCTGACCTGGACAATTCATGGAAACTATTCTTGTAGTTGACGACGAAGAGAGCATCCGCCTCAGTCTCGAAGGCATCCTGCTCGATGAAGGCTTTAGAGCACTATTCGCCAGCAATGGTGAAGATGCCATAAGGATGGTTCAGGAAGAGGATCCCGATTTGATTCTGCTCGACATCTGGATGCCGGGCATAGATGGAATGGAGACCCTCGCTAGAATCAAGGAGAGTCGCCCCAACCAACCAGTCATCATGATGAGTGGTCATGGCACTATTGAAACCGCGGTGAAAGCGACCCGGCTTGGTGCTTATGATTTTATCGAGAAGCCGCTCTCCCTAGAAAAGATTCTGTTGAGCATTCAGAACGCGATGAAGGTCGGTCATTTAATGGCGGAAAACCAGGCCCTCAAAGCCAAAATCAACAAGGAGCACGAAATGATCGGTGAGAGCCGGCCGATCATGCAACTGAAAAAACAGATCGACATCGCAGCTCCGAGTAACGGCTGGGTTCTGATCACTGGCGAAAACGGTACGGGTAAAGAACTGGTCGCACGTGCCATCCATCACCAGTCGACCAGATCCAAGCAGACTTTTGTTGAAGTGAACTGTGCGGCGATCCCGGAAGAACTGATTGAATCGGAACTATTTGGCCATGAGAAAGGAGCCTTCACTGGGGCCACCACGGCTCGTAAAGGTAAATTCGACCAGGCCAACAATGGCACCCTTTTTCTGGATGAAATTGGCGATATGAGCCTAAAAACCCAGGCCAAGATCTTGCGCATACTTCAAGAGCGCAAATTTGAGCGAGTGGGTGGTAACCGGACCATTGAGGTTGACGTCCGTGTCATTGCAGCCACTAATAAGAATCTTGAGTCTGAGATCCGTGAAGGAAGCTTTCGCGAAGATCTCTATTTCCGGCTCAATGTTCTTCCATTCCATGTCCCACCTCTACGTGAGCGCAAAGAGGACATTCAACGCCTGGCCAGTCACTTCCTGAACTACTTCTGCAGTCAGGAGAGCCGTGATATCAAAAGCATGTCAGCGAATGCACTCCAAGCTCTGGCTCAATATAACTGGCCCGGAAATATCCGCGAGCTGAAAAATCTGATTGAACGAATGGTCATTATGACTCCTGAGCAATTGATCGAATATGATCATCTGCCAGCATCTATCAGAAATGTTACAGGAAATAACCACGCTGAGATCTCCCTGGGAGATATATCCGTAACATCATATCGTGACGCCAAAGAGTTATTCGAAAAACAGTTTTTGAGACAAAAGCTCGAAGAGAACAGCTGGAATATTTCGCGAACAGCAGAAGAGATCGGCCTGGAAAGATCAAACCTGCACCGCAAAATTAAAGCCTACGGCTTGGAAGCCAACCGAAACTAGCCTTCTGCCCTGGATATTAGATTAATTATCAATTATTTCTGACGCAAAAAGCCCCTGATTCATATGAATCAGGGGCTTTTATTTTTTTTATGCGGATAAAATCAAAAAAAGGCGTAAGAAAAAGCCCCTTCAACTTGAAGGGGCTTTTCAAATAATTTCGGCAGCGACCTACTTTCCCACACCGTCTCCAGTGCAGTATCATTGGCGCGGTAGGACTTAACTTCTG
>JAUXIR010000323.1 GCA_030620915.1 Geopsychrobacter sp.
AGAATTGCCGAGGCCGGATCGGCCAATTCAGCTGCGACACTCTGATGCAGACCGCCCATCTGGCTGATCAGCTCACGCATGTTGGGCGCGCCGGCACCACTGGCCGCCTGGTAGGTCATGGAGCTGATCCACTCGACCAGTCCAGCCTCAAACAGGCCACCCAGCGCCATCAACATCAGGCTGACGGTACAATTTCCGCCGATAAAATCCTTCTTGCCCGCCGCCAGCGCCGCGTCGATGACCGATCGGTTGGCCGGATCGAGAATGATCACCGCATCCTCTTCCATCCGCAAACTGCTGGCGGCATCGATCCAATACCCTTGCCAGCCGGCGGAACGCAGCTTGGGATGCACCGCCTTGGTATAATCGCCACCCTGACAGGTAACGACGGCATCCATTTTCTGCAACTCAATGATATCACTGGCATCCAACAGAGTTCCGGCATTGAAGGGCGCAGGCTGACCAACCTGTGAAGTGGTAAAGAATACCGACTCGATGCCGGTAAAATCGTTCTCCTGCTCCATGCGCTGCATCAGCACCGAACCGACCATGCCTCGCCATCCGACAAATCCGACTTTCATATCGTTGCTCCTTTGTGACCTCCGAAAAGGAGGATTGGAAAATAGTTAGCCACCAAGACACCAAGAAAACCTTTATTAACGGAGAGTCGCTGAGTAACGCAGAGGTGGAGAGAAAGGCAAGCTCTTTTGCTTCAAGAGGCGCTGACCTTCTCTGCCCCCAGTCTCTCCGTTAAGCCATTTGATCTTCTTGGTGTCCTTCGTGTCTTGGTGGCTGACTCGTCTCTAAACCCTGCGGTTAGATAAAAAAACGGCCACAAAACCTTTAAGGTCTGCGGCCGTCTGAACATTGTGTCGATTAAGCTTTACACTGTTCTGTCTTCGCCACAAACCTCCATCCATGCAAACAGGGTTTTCTGTTTACCGGTGGTAATCTTCAAGGTTGTGGTCGTAGTCAGTTTTTGCATATTGAGCTGAGAATGCCGCAACGACAGGGCGTTGTCAATAGCATTAAGGCAATCCCCCCCTAACCCTTCCGATGGACCTTTAAGCCTGCCGAAGCCTGGGAGACCGGCATCATTTCGATATGATTAATATTCAAATGGCTCGGTTGGTCGGTAACGTACATGACCGCATGAGCGATATCGCTGGCGGTCATGGCGTTACTGCCGGCGTAGACCCCAGCGGCTTTGCCAGCATCTTGCTTGAAACGAACCAGTGAAAACTTGGTCTCGGCCATCCCCGGGGCAATACAGGTGACTCGTACCTGGGTGCCGAGCAGGTCGGAGCGTAAATTGGCGGAGAACTGATTGACAAAGGCCTTGGTCGCGCCGTAAACATTGGCCCCGGGATAGGCATAGCTGCCGGCCGTCGAGCCGATATTGACAATATGTCCCCGGTTGCGCGCAACCATCCCCGGCAACAGGGCGCGCGTACAATAGACCAGCCCCTTGCAGTTGGTGTCGATCATGGTATCCCAGTCATCAAGATCGGTCTTATGGGCCGGTTCGAGCCCCAACGCCAGCCCGGCATTGTTGATCAGGATGTCGACTGCGGCAAAGTCAGCCGGCAAGCTGGCCATGGCCTTGTCAACCGCACTGCGATCCTGGACATCGAGCTGCAGAAGATGAATTTTCGCACTCGATTCCAGCTCAGCCTTCAACTTCTCCAGTCGCTCGATCCGTCTGGCGGTCAAGATCAGGCGGTCCCCCTTGGCAGCAAAATGACGGGCAATCGCTGCGCCGAATCCGGATGAGGCTCCGGTCACAAATACGGTTCTAGCCATCAGTTTCTCCCCCTTTTCATCCTTTTTTTCGGTTCTATAGCCATAAAAAGCTTAGCCACCAAGACACGAAGGACACGAAGAACTACATTTAACGCGGCACAGAGATGGAGAGGAAGCTAAGAAGAGCAAAAATAAGATTCTGCTTTTCTCTCCGTCTCCGCGATCTTTGCATTTTCTTTGCGCCTCTGCGTTGAAATGTCTTTGCCCTACTTGGTGATTTTGGTGCCTTGGTGGCCTGCTTGCAATTAAGTTTTGGTTATATAGATCCGTTTTTACTGACCAATATTATCGAATAAAAACCATTAGGGCTACTGAACTTCGTAGAAATCTCCGGTCCCGAGTCGATGCACCTTGATCAGGTTGGTCGTCCCCGGAGCCGAGACCGGGCTCCCCATGGTAATCACCACCGTATCGCCACGCTTCAGGCCCCCCTCTGCCAATACCGCCGCTTCGACTGAAAGAATCTGCGCTTCAGTTGTCCCTTCGATATCAACCCGCAAGGAATGGATACCACCAAACAGGGCCATACGCCGCCGCACATGCTGGGTCGGGGTCACCGCCAACACCGGGACACTGGGACGAAACTTGGCCACCAATGCCGCCGTGCCACCGGTTTGGGTAAAGGCCAGAATCGCACTGGCGCCGACGGTATCGGCAATCTGGCAGGCCGCCCGCCCAATCGCTTCGGGCTGGCGGCGATGCTCGGCGGCTTTTTCAGGCGTCGCGGGGCTACGCTGCAGCATGGCGTCTGCTTCGACATCACGTGCCACCCGGTCCATCACCGCGACCGCCTCAAAGGGATAATCTCCCGAAGCGGTTTCGGCCGAAAGCATCACGGCATCGGTCCCATCCAGAATCGCATTGGCGACATCTGAGGTTTCGGCCCGGGTCGGGCGCGGGTTACTGATCATGCTCTCTAACATCTGGGTCGCGGTAATGACCGGCTTGCCGCGCACATTACACTCATGGATGATCCGCTTCTGGATCAGCGGCACCCGTTCAGGCTGGATCTCAACCCCCAGATCACCGCGCGCCACCATGATACCGTCACTGGCTTCAAGGATCGCATTAAAATTCTCAACCGCCTCAGGTTTCTCAATCTTGGCGATGATTCCGATCTGACTCTTGCGCTCGTACAGACGTCGTTTCAGATCGTAGATTTCATCGGCGTGGCGCACAAAGCTGAGCGCAACCCAGTCGAGTTTCTGGTCGATGCAAAAGGCCAGGTCG
>JAUXIR010000034.1 GCA_030620915.1 Geopsychrobacter sp.
CCCTGGGAATGGCCATGGGCGGTATCGACCACGATCAGATCGACCCCGGCCTCAACCAGAGCGGCAGCCCTCTCCTCCAGATCGTCGCCAACCCCGACAGCGGCTCCGACCCGCAGGCGACCGAGATCGTCCTTGCAGGCGTGAGGATATTTACGCACCTTCTCGATATCCTTGATCGTGATCAACCCCTTGAGCGCAAAACTGTCATCGACCACCAGCAGTTTTTCAATCCGATGCTCATGCAGGTGTTTCTTGGCTTCTTCGAGGGTGGTGCCCGGCGGCACGGTCACCAGCTTCTCCTTGGTCATGACATCGCCGATCCGCTGATCCAGGTTGACCTCAAAGCGCAGGTCGCGGTTGGTCAAGATGCCGACCAGCTTGCCGCCTTTGGTTACCGGCACGCCCGAGATGCGATACTGCTTCATCACCGCCAGCGCTTCATGAATTTTCTGATCCGGATCCATGGTGATCGGGTCGACGATCATGCCGCTCTCCGATTTCTTCACCTGATCAACCTCAAGCGCCTGCGATGCGGGCGACATATTTTTATGAATGATCCCCATCCCGCCTTCGCGCGCCATGCAGATGGCGGTGCGTGACTCGGTGACCGTATCCATCGCCGCAGAGAGCAGTGGAATATTCAGGGTTATCCCTTCGGTCAGTCGGGTGGAGAGATCGGCCTCCTTGGGCAACACCTCTGAATGAGCTGGCACCAGAAGTACATCATCGAAGGTCAATCCCATCGGGATGTCGGGGTCGTTCATGGTTAATCTCCTTATGACTATTGAACCTGCTCGGTCAGGTCCGATTTTAACCGGTGAATGTAGCCGAAACCACAGCCTCCGTCAAGAAATCCTTAGCCGTTTTCTCAGCGCATTATGCTAAAAAAAACGGCCCCGGCGTTCGTCTCCCGCCAGGGCCGTTTCGATCAATCTTTGCCGCTCAATAAATAGGCCTCGATAAAGCCGTCGAGGTCGCCATCCAGCACCGCGTCGGTGTTACCGACCTCATGATTTGTCCGATGATCCTTGACCATCCGGTAGGGATGCAGCACGTAGCTGCGGATCTGGCTGCCCCAGCCGATCTCTTTCTTATCCTCGGAGAAGGCGGCGGCCTCCTCTTCCTTCTTGCGCATCTCCAGATCGTAGAGCCGCGACTTCAGCTGTTTCATCGCCGTCGCCCGGTTTTTATGCTGGCTGCGCTCATTCTGGCAGGCAACCACAACCCCAGTGGGGATATGCGTGATGCGAATCGCCGAATCGGTTTTGTTGATATGCTGCCCACCGGCACCACTGGCACGGAAGGTATCGACCTTGATATCCTTGTCATCAACTTCGATTTCAATCGAATCATCAAGCTCAGGAAAGACAAAGACCGAGCTGAATGAGGTATGACGACGCGCACTTGAGTCATAGGGCGAAATACGCACCAGACGATGAATACCGTTTTCGGCACGCAGATAACCGTAGGCAAAATCGCCCGTGACACTGAAGGTCGCGCTCTTGAGACCGGCATCATCCCCGGCCTGATATTCGGTCATCTCGGTCTTGAAGCCTTTGCGCTCGCAGTAGCGCAGATACATCCGCAGCAGCATCTCGGCCCAGTCCTGCGCCTCGGTCCCACCGGCACCGGCGTTGATGCTCAGCGTGGCACAGCTGGCGTCATGCGGACCGGAGAGCATGCGGGCAAACTCCATCTGCTCGACCTGGCGGGCCGTAAGCGGCAGCTGCTCATTTAATTCGTCCAGCGAATCCTGATCTGCGCTCTCTTCACCCAGCTCGATCAAAACCTCGGCATCGTCCAGCTGCTGACGCACCTCTTCGCAATTCTCGACGATCTTTTGCAGACCGGTCCGTTCGCGCAGCAGATCCTGCGCCTGGTCTCCCATATCCCAGAAACCGGGACGGGCGATTTCAGCTTCAAGCTCTAAGATACGTTCCTTCTTGCCAGGGACGTCAAAGATACCTCCAAAGTTCGGCCAACTTTTCCTGCAGTTCTTTGACGGTTTCTTTGGGTTCACGGAACATGGACGACTCCTGCTTTGGTTATATGACGCCCCATCTGCCTTGAAGGGCGGATGGGGCGTCATTGAGAGGTTGAAGGCGGCGATTATATATAAAAAATCTGGCCGACTCAAGTGGCGAATTTGTTAGATTCTATCGATATCAACGCAGATCGCGGATATGGATTTCACGTGCCAGCATATCATCAACCGCAAACTGGCTATTACCAACCTTAAAAACATAACTGGGGAAGCGCTGTACCAGTTCAAGCTGGTTGCCCGGCAAGACTCCCATATTCATCAGTTTCTGCATCTTCTGCCCGTCACTGATCGCCAGATAGGCGATTTCGCCCGACTGTCCGGCCTTCAGCTCGGTTAAAGGCACCACTCCGAATCCGCCTTTGGCGCGGGCCTCTTCACAACAGGTTCCGGGCGGAATCGGCTTACCGTGGGGGCAGGTGGTCGGATGATTCAGCAGGGTACAGATCTTGGTATCGACCCCTTCGTGAAGCAGATGCTCAAATTCACAGGCCTGGTCGTTCCCCTTCTCCCCCTGGATATTCAGGATATCCATCATCAGACGCTCAGCCAGACGATGCCGCCGCACGGTCATTTCAGCTTCAGGGCGTCCTTCTTTACGCAGAGAAAGTCGATCGCCACGTTTCTCGACATAGGCCAGCTTAACGAGTTCAGCCAGGGCTTCGTCGTTAGGACCGAGATCCAGATCACTCAACAGGCAACCGACCGCTTTCTCTTCAACCGTGGCAATCCACAACGATTCCAAAATCTCTTCCGCAAGGGGAGTCAGCTTTTCCATCAACCATCTTCTTTCTTCGGTTTCGACTTCAACAGACGCTCCAGAAATTTCCCCGGCGCCGGATTTACGTAACCACAATAAGGACAATGTATCTTGCGACAACGACTGCCGCAACCACCACAGGAGTTCAACCCGACCTTGTCGGGAATTTCTTTGGCGCAGAATCCACAGATCATGACAAGAGTCCGGTCGTCAAAAGGAATTTATTCAGGACCCAGCCGGTGGCAAAGGCCAGCAGAGAGACGAAAAAGAAGATCGACAACGCGGTTTTCAGTCCACGTTCTTTCTTCATCATCAACAACTGGGCGATGCAGGGCACAAAAAGGGTCAGGGTTACCGCGGCCACCGTCAACTGGGTGGGCGAGAGCAGCCCGGCAGTCTGCAGATCGTAGAGTCCGGCGGCACCGAAGTCACGCCGGAAAAAACCGAAGATGAACGCCGCTGAGGCCTGCGGTGGCAGCCCGAGTGCCGTAACGACCGGCGTCATACCATCGACCACAATATCGAGCAGCCCACTCATTTTCCCGGCCCAGAGAATCACCGATGCCACCAGAAAAAGCGGCAGGATCTCTAAAAAGTATGACTGCATCCGGGTCAGGGTCTTCACCAGCACATTACGTAATTGCGGCAGACGCATTGGCGGGATTTCCATATAGAAGACCGGGTTTTCACCGGGCAACACCTGGGCAGAAAGGAATCCGATCAACAGGAAAATCCCGATCATCACCAGCAACCAGACCAGCAATGAACCGGGAACGGCAGAGAGCAGCCCCAAAATCACACCCAACTGAGCACTACATGGGATCGCCAACGCCAGCAGAACCGTGGCAATCACCCGTTCACGGCGGGTTTCCAGGGTCCGCGTGACCATGGTCGCCATGGTATCGCAACCGAACCCCAGGACCATCGGAATGACCGCGCGCCCGGAGAGACCGATCTGCTTGAACACACGATCGACCAACATCGCCAGGCGTGGGAAATAACCGGTATCCTCGAGTATCGAAAAAACCAGAAAGAAGGTCCCGACAATCGGCAGGATCAGGGCGATGGCATAGCGCACCCCCAGGGTCCAAAGACCATATTCACCGGCCAGCAGTTCGCGCAGCCAATAGATGTCGGTCAAGCCGTTGAGAAAACTGATCGCTGCCGGGTTGATATATTCCTCGAACAGGGTCCCTTCCAGAAAATCGACCAGAGTTCCAGCGCCAAAATTGCCGACAAACTGATAGAGGCCGAAATACAAGACCAACAGCAGGAGCGGAACACCGGTGATCGGATTCATTGCCAGGCGAGACAGGCGTTCGCTGAACGGCGGATGATCGGCGATCTCTTGCTGCAGGGCACCATCCAGCATTTTACGCGTGTGGCGTTTGCGCTCGAGGCTGATCTGCAGATTGAGATCGGCACGCCGGCTAAACTTGATCGAATGCAGGACCGGAGCAATCAGCGGGAACCCCTCCCCCTCCTCGAGCTGAACCATCTCCTCAACTTCGCGATCTCTCTGCATCATCAAGATCGCGGTGGCACGCGGTCCAAGGGGATAATCGGCGGTCAAGAAACCTGCAAGGCGCACGATATCGGTCTCAAGGTCGGCGGCGTAGGGTACGGCCGGTGGCGGTGGCCCCTGATAGTTTGATATTACATGTTGCAGTTCAGCCAGTCCCTGACGGCGCTTCATGACCGTTCCGACGACCGGAATGCCCAGGTTTTGTTGCAGCTGCGGTAGATCGAACTTCATCCCGAGACGCTCGGCTTCATCGAGGATATTGACCACCAGAATCAACGGCTGGCCAGCCTCGATCAACTGTAGGGTCATCGGCAACATCCGCTCGATATTGCGCGCATCGACGACATGCAACAGGATCTCGGGCCGATCTTCCAGCAGGATTTTGCGCGCCACCCGCTCTTCTTCAGTGATCGGCATCAACGAATACATGCCTGGTGTATCGAGGACTTCGTAGCTACGGCCGTCGATCCGACAGCGTCCGCTGGAGACCTCGACCGAGGTTCCGGGGTAATTGGAGACCGTGGTGTAGGAACCGGTCAAAACGTTGAACAGAACGCTCTTGCCGACATTGGGGTTGCCGACCAGAACAATCTTTGGTTGAGTTACTTCTTCACGCATATTGTTCGGGTATTTCCTTAAGAAACCGACTGTTGACCAGTGGCATGACAGTCGCTACACAGACCGTAGAGTTCAAGCCGGTGATCTTTGATGAAAAAGTTGTGTTTATGGGCGATATCGCGCTGTAGCTTCTCGATCTGCTGATCCTCAAACTCAATAATCCGCCCGCAGTCGGTACAGACCAGATGATCGTGATGTTCGTTACCGAGGTTCACCTCGAAACGCATCTGGCCATCGCCGAAATTACGTTCGGAGGCAATACCGCACTCCGAGAATAACTTGAGGGTCCGGTGGACCGTCGCATACCCAATCCCCGGGTGTTTTTTACGCAGTTGCAAGTAAAAATCTTCGGTCGACAGATGGGACTTTTGACGGAGAAAGGCTTTGAGAATGGTCATGCGCTGGCTGGTATTCTTCAGCCTTTTGCGCGCCAGATAATCAAGAAACTGCTCTTCCGGTTTTTTCACTCAAAAGACTCCTTAACAATTTCCAGCACACGATATTGAAAACGGTTTTCAACCTATAGGCCGAATAATAGTTTGTCAAGGAGTATCTGCTGAACGGGGAAGAGTGGTTGGTCAGCCGAAGGACGCCGGAAGGTAGCGATAAAGAAAGCCACTCATGCGGGCAAACAGGTCAAAAAAGAGCATCACACCGACCACCATCAAAAGTGCGCCGGTGAAAATTTCGACCATGCGGATGTGCTTCTTGAATCGATTAAAGAAGTTGAGAAACCAGTGGAACAAGCCACCGGCAATCAAAAACGGTAACCCCAGTCCGGCGGAATATACCGCTAACAGGACAACCCCGCGACCCGCGCCGCCTGAAGAACTACTGGCGGCAATCGCAAGAATGGTCCCGAGAATTGGACCGATACAGGGGGTCCAACCTGCGGCGAAGGCAATACCGACGATCAGGGTTCCGATGAACCCTGAAGGTTTGCTCCGCAGATGGTAACGATGTTCACCGAGCAGAACGCCAAAATGAAACAGACCGCTCAAATGAATGCCGAACAGGAAGATCAAGACGCCGCCGACCTTTTGCAGCCAACCCAGACCTTCGCGTAGATGCAGTTGAAAGGTCGCGGAAGCCATCCCCGCCAGCGCCCCGAGGGCAATGAAAACCAACGAAAATCCGGCAATAAAGACCAATGAGTGCGCAATGATCGTCAGGCGCACCTTGGCGCCAGGATGGGCTTCACTGAGCTGTCCGAAAGAGAGTCCTGAAATATAGGTAAGGTAACTGGGGATCAGCGGCAGAACGCAGGGGGAAAAAAACGAGAGGACGCCGGCGTAAAAAGCGACCCAAAGGGTGATATCGGCAGCAGCCTGCATAATTGTCAGCCTTTGAGCATGAAGTGAAGCAGATTATAGATATCACCACCCATCCAGTGCACGGCGCCGATCACCTGCTTTACCACAACCCCACTGCGGTCGATAATAAAAGACTCGGGGTATTGAAAAACACCATAGAGGTTCTGTGTCTGCTGTTGATCATCCAACAAAATCGGAAAGTTGTAAGGGGTCTCCTGTAGAAATCTGGTCACCGCCTTACGACCATTTTTCTCGACGTTGATCGCCAACAAGACAAGATCGTCATCCTTGAAGGTCTGGTGTAACACCTCCATCGAAGGCATTTCGGTGCGGCAGGGTGGACACCAGGTCGCCCAGAAGTTGACGATGACAACCTTGCCGCGAAGTTGCGAGAGGCTGACTTTCTCGCCCTGCATATTCTCAAGGGTAAAGTCGGGGGCGATACTGCCGAGCGTGACCAGGCGGGGAGATTCCCGGGGGCGCTCGCTGCCGGCAAAAGTCAGAAAAGGCAGGCTCGCAAACAGAAGTAAAAACAGAAGCTTTTTCATGTGGAGCTATCCTCAATCTTGTGGCACCTGCGACTGTCACGCACAACAAGAAAAGTTAAAAGTTTACGTCCGACCAGAGCAGCCACCAGATGACGTAAATTATCAGGGTTGCTAATCCTGCAGCGCGTAACCTCCAAAACCGATCACAAATTCCAAGCCGCAAACTCGACCGAGTATAGGCCATCAGATAATCATCGGACAAGGGGTCCAGCTCAACTTCATACTCTAAGGCCCGCAGTAATTGCAATCGGACCTGGCTGCCAGGGGATCGGCGTAACCGCACGAATCACTAACTTATTGATGAATGTCATATTTTTCTAACCTGTAGAGCAGGGTGTGCCGTGGAATCCGTAGAAATTCAGCGGCCTTGGATTTATTCCAATTACACCTCTGTAAGGCCTGGGTCACGGCCTCTCGCTCAAGATCTTCAAGGGAATAGCCTTCATCCGGCAAGTTAAGCACTCCGTTGGTTGCGGTGTGCTTGCGGCTGATCCGTGCAGGCAGATCATCGATTCTCAGGCGATCATCCTGGCGCAGAATCAACATCTGTTCGACAACATTCTCCATTTCGCGCACGTTACCGGGCCAACTGTAGCTTTTGAGTTTCGCGATAACCTCTGGATCAATCACCACTGTTGCACTGGCTTCATGCTTACGCATAAAGTAGTCGAGTAGCAACGGGATATCCCCTTCGCGTTCACGCAGCGGTGGCAATGGCAGCGGAACCACCGCCAGGCGGTAGTAAAGATCTTCGCGAAACCGGCCTTCCTCCATCTCAATTTCGAGATCACGGTTGGTTGCGGCGATAACCCGCACTTCAACAGATTCGGTCACCCCTCCGACCGGTTCAAACTCCTGTTCCTGTAAGGCACGCAACAGCTTGGGTTGCAATTCAAGCGGCAGATCACCTATCTCATCCAGAAAAAGAGTCCCACCATCGGCCAAGGAGAACTTACCCTGACGGTCCTTAATCGCGCCGGTAAAAGAACCCTTTATGTGACCGAAAAGTTCACTCTCGATCAGATCCTTGGGGATCGCCGCGCAGTTCACGGCGACAAAGGGTCCGCCGGCACATTCGGAGCCGCGATGCAGGGCGCGCGCGACCACTTCCTTACCGGTGCCACTCTCACCACTCAGCAATACGGAGGCCTGGCTGGAGGCCACCTTTTCAACCCGCTGGAGCAGGCGTTTCATTGCCGTAGAATTACCGATAATTTCGTGACCACCCTTATCCGCCAGGGCCGTTTTCAACTGCAAGTTCTCGCGTCGCAGCCCACGATACTCAAACGCCTTGGCCACGGCCAACACCAGTTGATCACGGCTGAAGGGCTTGGTCACGTAATCGTAGGCGCCCAGCTTGATCGCCTCGACGGCTTTCTCAACCGAGCTGAAAGCCGTGATCAGCATCACCAGGGCGTCGGACTCAAGCGCCTTGACCTTCTCCAACACCTCATAACCACTCATTCCAGGCATCTGGACATCGGTAATGACCAAGGAAGGCCGGTGGCGTTGAAACAGCGCAAGGCCTTCATCGCCCGTCCCGGCGGACAGCACCTGATAGCCGGCCTGCTCAAGGGTAAATTCAACCACCCTGCGCAAGGAGACATCATCATCAATGACTAGAATCTGCTTCTTCATTCTCTTCTCCTGCAAGTCTGGCAATCCTCAATTTCAGAGTGAACGTTGTCCCCTGTCCTTCGACACTTTCAACTGTGATCCGCCCGCCGGCGTTTTCGACAATCCGACTGGTAATTGCCAACCCGAGGCCGGTTCCTTCCTGCTTTGTCGTAAAAAATGGATTAAAGATCCGTTCAAGATTCTCCTTGGGAATCCCCGGTCCGTTGTCGATAAAACGCCAAGTGACCCAGTTATTGCAGCTCTCGGCGATAATATGCAACTGCCCCCCCCCTGTCATGGCCTGCACCGCATTGAGGATCAAGTTCAGAAAGACCTGTTTAAACTGACCAGCCTCCCCTTCGGCCTCCGGTAGATCCTGAATCTCGGTCACAATATTGACCCTGGCCTTGCGCGCCTGGATCTCACCTAGCTGCAGGACCTCACGCAGGGTCTCGGCCGGAAAAAAACGGGCCTGCGCAGAGGGTTCGGGCTGCACGAAACGTAAAAAATCCTCTAGTACCTGATTGAGACGATCAACCTCCTTGACCAGGATGGCGGTAAATTCAGCGTATTTATGCCCGGGGGGAAAGGCATCTTGCAAAATCTCGGCAGTCCCCCGGATCGATCCCAGCGGATTGCGGATTTCATGTGCCATGCCGGCAGAAAGTTCTCCGAGTGCCGTCAGACGGTCCGCCCGCCGGAGCTGATCCTCAATCTCGATGATCATGTCGGCCTGCTCACGCAACTTGGCAAAGCTTCCGGCCAGCCGGGTCGCAGATTCCTCGGCCCGCAGGCGTTGCTGATGCTCCTTGGAAGCCAGAGACCCCGTAATCACGCCGATAACGTTAAAGAGTAAAATCTCGAGGTACTGCTCAGGATGAGATCCGGAGATCCTCCCCCACTGGAACACGACATGGGGGGCATAAACCACCGAAACGAAAAGGGCCGTACTGAACCCGCCGCGCAATCCGAACCAGATTCCACCTAGAATGACCGGGATAAAATAGAGGCGGCGGTAAACATCGTGGGCATGGGCTCGATCGGTGGCGGTGAGATAATGCAGTGCCGTAATGCCGCAGACCAGCAGGAGTA
>JAUXIR010000217.1 GCA_030620915.1 Geopsychrobacter sp.
ATTGATCTGCTTGCCGACAGTTATGATTGCCTGCTGGCATGACTCCGATAAGAGACCGATTGGTCTGTCCCTCTTCGTTTCTGTGAAAGATAGCCCTCGTATATGAATGCCATGTTTAAGCTGGAAAACATCTGTGTCGTTTTGGTTGAGTCTCAGGGCCCACGCAATATCGGTTCTGTTTGTCGGGCGATGAAAAACTTTGGCCTGCGCGATTTGCGCCTCGTCAATCCCCAGACGGATCACCTTTCCCATGGGGCGCGTCAGATGGCGGTTAAGGCAACGGATTTGCTTGAAGACGCCAGAATTTACAGCTCGCTGGAGGATGCATTGCATGACTGCGTGACGGCGTTCGGTACGACTCGACGTTTCGGCAAGTATCGCGAGGATATGCTGTTACCCGATGAAGCGGCGGCAATGGCTCTTCCCCTCAGTGTCGATGAGCCGGTTGCTCTTGTTTTTGGCCGGGAAGATAGCGGGCTTCATACTGCAGAGCTTGATCTTTGCCAGCGTTTTGTCACGATTCCGACCGACGAGGCCCTGCCATCGATGAATCTGGCGCCGGCCGTCGCCCTCTGTCTCTATGAGTTGCGAAAGGCGCAGGGGAAGATCCAGATTGCCGGTAACGGGACCAAGGTTCTTGCCGGGGTTAAGAATATGGAGAAAATGTACGATCATATGGAGGATTCGTTGATGAGTTGTGGTTTTTTGAATCCGCAGAATCCGGATCATATCATGCGTGCTTTTCGTCGTATCTTTGCCCGTGCTGGATTGGATGAGCGTGAGGTGCGTATTTTACACGGGCTCTGGAGCCAGATCGATTCATTGAATGACGGCCGGCTGGAGTCTCCAGATGAATGAGTTGCCGCTCAAGAGGGTTGAGTTGGGCAATGACCGGGCCTTGGAGTTCAGCGACCGGAGCAATCGCTACTTTGGTGATTACCACCGTGTTTTGATTGAGGTTGATGCCCTGATTGAATCGGCAGATGGCATGATCCGGCTGCGCTATCAGCGGCCACTTAAGAGAATGGGCGTCTGCAGTGCTGATACCGTCAGGGAAGCAGAGTCCTTGATCGAACAGTTTCTGGCTACCACGGCGCCCTATATGGGACAGCCTGGGTTTGCCCAAAAGCTGTTAGACAGTCTGGAGCGACCCGGACAACGACTTTGGAAGCGACTGAGCTGAGAATCTGGAATTACGCGTGGTTTCTTCGGGTTTTCTCTTGCATTTCCCCTCCTGCCGTGATAAAACTTCTGCGTTTCCTGGTTGTACCATTAGAAAGTGAGCCCTCGGCTCGCTTTTTTTGTTATTTAGGAGTTTGGTTTGAGTCGTGTGGTAGAAAAGATTGAGCAGTTGCTCTTGCCGGTTGCTGAAGATCTCAATCTGGAACTGGTTGACATCGAATATCAGCGTGAAGAGCGTGGCTGGGTGCTGCGTATCTATCTCGACAAGGATGGTGGGATTAATCTTGATGATTGCGCTCAGGCGAGTCGTGAGTTCAGCACGCTGCTCGATGTTGAAGATATAGTTGATACTGTTTATAACCTCGAAGTCTCATCGCCCGGTCTTGAGAGACCATTGAAGAAGTTGGCCGACTTCGAACGTTTCTCGGGTAAGCCTGCAAAAATAAAGACCTGCCGTGCCTGTGATCCTGATGAACGCGGTCAAAACCGCAGGGTCTTCTCTGGTGTGTTGCAGGGGGTTCGGGATGGACGGGTTGTGCTGTTGCAGTCCGATAAAAAGGGTGGTGAGGTTGTTTTTGACCTTAGGGATATTGACAAAGCCAACCTGGCCTTCGAATTTTGATAATAAATCTGTTCACTGTTTCGGGCTCGAAACGTCGAGCTGTGGATAAATATAACCGATTAAAGGTGAAAAGTGATGGTGGGTAACCTGAATCACATCATTGATCAGGTGGTTAAAGACAAGGGCATTGACCGTGCAGTCTTGGTCGAAGCGCTGGAGTCAGCTGTCCTGAGCGCCGCCAATAAAAAATATCGCAATACGCGCGATCTCGAAGCTCACTTCAATGAGGATATCGGCGATGTTGAGGTTTTCGAGTTTGTCACGGTTGTAGATGAGGTTGTTGACTCTTATAAAGAGATCGATCTTGGCGAAGCCAAAGAGGTTGACCCAGATGTCGAGATTGGTGATTCTCTCGGTATGATGCTTGAGGCCAGTGGTTTCAGCCGTATTGCGGCACAGACTGCCAAGCAGGTTATTATCCAGAAGGTTCGTGAAGCCGAGCGTGAAGGTGTCTATAACGAATTCAAGGATCGGATTGGCGAGGTCGTTAATGGTATCGTGCGTCGTTATGAGCGTGGTGACCTGATTGTCGATCTCGGTCGCGCTGAGGCGCTGCTCCCTTCACGTGAGCAGGTGCCCCGCGAAAACTATCGACAGTCTGATCGGGTGCGGGCGTATATCTCTGAGGTCAAGATGTCGACCAAGGGACCGCAGATCATCCTTTCACGGATCCATCCAGGTCTGTTGATTTCCCTCTTCAAGTCAGAAGTTCCTGAGGTCGCTGAGGGGATCGTTGAAATTAAAGGCGCAGTCCGTGAGGCGGGTAACCGGGCCAAGATCGCCGTTGTTTCTCATGATCTCGATGTTGATCCGGTTGGTGCCTGTGTCGGCATGCGTGGATCACGTGTTCAGAATGTGGTTACGGAACTGCGTGGTGAGCGGATCGATATTATTCCATGGAGTCCTGATACGGCACGTTTTGCCTGTGCTGCTCTGGCGCCGGCTGAGGTTTCACGCGTCTATATCGATGAAGACGGTGAGTCCCTCGAAGTGATTGTACCTGACGACCAGTTGTCGCTGGCGATTGGCAAGAAGGGGCAGAATGTTCGTTTGGCTGCCATGTTGATCGGTTGGCGGATCGACATCAAGAGTGAGACTCGTGCTCAGGAAGAAGAGCAGGAAGAGGCTGAGGCTGAGTCTGAGGCAGCGGAGGCTGCTGATGCCAATGTTGAAGCTGCAACAGAGCTTCCCGTTGTTGAGTCCGAAGAGCTAGCGGATAGCCCAGAAGCTGAGTCTGCCGAGCAGGATGAGGACCAGGATTGAGCAAACGCTGTAGAGAACCGGAGCGGACCTGTGTCGGTTGTCGTGTATCGCAGGCGCAGGCAAGTCTGGTGCGATATGTTCTTTCACCGCAGCAGCAACTATTGGTCGATTATCGACAGAAGCTGCCCGGACGTGGTGTTTATACCTGTTGCGATATCGATTGTGTGGTTAAGGCCGTTGAGCGCAAACAGCTGCAGCGTGGCTTGAAGGTCCCACAGCTTGAGGTTGATTCAGATCAGATTGTTATGGCAATTATTGAGACCTTGCTGCAGCGGATAGAAAATTTGCTCGGCATGGCGCGTAAATCAGGTCAGGCTGTTTCTGGAAGTCAGGCCGTTTTGAACGGAATAAGAAGGAACGAGGGCTTTGCTTTCGTTCTGCTAAGTGATGATGTCTCTACTGGGATCGCGACCAAGGTCTTGAGCGCGGCAGAAAACCGGCGTATCGAGGTCTTTCAGATGTTCAGTAAGGGCAGAATTGGTGAGATTTTGGGGAAGGGTGAGCGCAGCGTTGCTGCTTTGCAGGCCGGGAAACTGGCAAATGCAATAAGGCTCGAAGTGCAACGTTACAAGCGGATGTCAAGGGAGAATTGATGGGTACCAAGCGGGTGTATGAACTGGCTAAGGAGATGGGCCTCGAAAATAAGGAGCTGCTGGCCAAGTTGGGCGAGGCCGGGATTGAAGTGGCATCCCATTCCAGCTCTCTGTCTGACGAGGATCTGGCGGCGTTTCAGAGCTCTACGGCTCCGACCACAGCGAAGGTCGTGGAGACGATCGAAGAGAGCCGGATCAAGCCGGGAATCATCCGTCGGCGGCGCACCATTGTAAGTGCGCCTGAGCCAGAGCCGATCCCTGAGCCGGAAGTGGTCCAGGTTGAAGAGCCGGTTGCCGAGGTTGCAGTGGAGGAAGCTGATTCTTCCGCAGTCGAGGTCAGCGTTTCCGAGTCGGTAGAGGTTGAATCCTCTGCTGCGGATCTGCCGTCTTCTCCCGAGCCGGTTGAGACTCCCGAAAAGGTGG
>JAUXIR010000065.1 GCA_030620915.1 Geopsychrobacter sp.
CAGGTGGTCGATATCAAGATGGTCGATGAAGACTCCGACCTGATGTTTATTACCGACGGTGGCAAGATCCTGCGGACCCGGGTCGGTAATCTTTCGACCATCGGTCGCAATACCCAGGGCGTTCGGCTGATGGTTCTCGAGGCCGGTGAGCGGATTGTCTCGGTCGCCAAGTTGGCAGAGAAAGAGTCGGAAAATGAGCCCACAGAATTTGAAGAGGACCTTACAGAAGGAACTGCGGGCGAAGAGGAATAAACGCCGGAAAGCGGTTTTGATCAGCAGTCTCCTGCTGATTGGATTGATCACTGTCGGTGCTTATCTGTTGTTGAATCGATATCGCCCTGCTGCTCTTTTGCAGCAGGGCATTCGTCTTGAGCAACAGAACGATTTAACCAAGGCGTTAAATGCCTATGCGCAACTGATTGAGCATTATGCCGCGAGTAAAGAGGCCGCTGCCGCACTTTACCGTGGTGGGCGCATTCTGCAGCATGATCTTGGTGAAGAGCAGCGCGCTTTGCTCTATTATTTACAACTGGAAAAAGATTACCCGCAGAGTGTTCTCGTCGCTTCTGCACAGCAGGAGGCGGCGGAGTTAACCAAGTACCGCCTCGACAGTTGCGGCCAGGCGATTCCGATTTACCAGCGCCTGGTTGAACAGTCCGGGGTGGCTGGTGATCGCTATCAATATGAAATTGCCGACTGTTATGCACGCCTGAAGAACTGGTCGCAGGCGGCTATCGAGTTTGAGGCCCTGCTCGGCAGTTTTCCACAGAGTGAATTGAGTGCGATCACCGGTTATCGGCTGGCCGACTCCTGGCTGTTGAGTGACCAGCGCGAGAAGGCTCGCGCCGGGTTTGAGCAGATCGTCAGTGTTCATCCGAATAGTCAGATAGTCCATGAGGCTCGCTTCAGACTGGCAGAGATGCTCGAAGAAGAGCAACATCTCAAACAGGCATTGCAGGCTTATTCAGCATTAACCGGGTATCCGCGCCAGGACCTGCTCAAGCAGAAAATCCTGCGCCTTAAAGAGCGGATCGCACGGAAGAAAAAGGCGTTTTGATGAATCAGAATCGAACCTGTAGATGTACGGTTGTCGGTGCCGGAAGTTGGGGGACGACCCTCGCGCATCTGCTGGCCGACAAGGGCCATGAAACAACCCTCTGGGCATACGAGACTGAGCTGGTGGCGCGGATGAAGACCAGCCGCGAGAATGACCTCTATCTGCCGGGAATTGAGCTGGCGCCAGGCTTAAAGTTCTCCGCTGATCTGGCGGGTTCGGTCGCCGGGGCCGATATGGTCCTGTTGGTCTGTCCATCTCAGGTCATGCGTTCGGTCGTTAGCGGGCTGATAGAGCACCTTGAGCCTGGAACCCTGCTGGTTTCTGCTGCCAAGGGGATCGAAAACGACAGTCTCAAGCTGATGTCGGAGTTGCTCGAGGAATTGCTGCCAACCAGATTCAACAACAGGCTCGGCTTTCTCTCCGGTCCATCTTTTGCGCGCGAAGTCGCGCAACGGATTCCAACCGCGGTTGTCGCTGCGGCAACCGAGTTGTCGGTGGCCGAAGAGATCCAGGAAATTTTCACCACCGACTATTTTCGCGTCTACACCCATGACGATATCATCGGGGTTGAGCTGGGTGGAGCAATGAAAAATGTTATTGCTCTGGCGGCAGGGGTTTCCGACGGGCTTGGTTTCGGCTACAATTCGAGGGCGGCATTGATCACCCGCGGTCTGGCCGAGATGACCCGTCTGGGAATAGCGCTGGGCGGCGCGGCACCAACCTTTGCGGGCTTAAGCGGGATGGGCGATCTGGTGTTGACCTGCACCGGAGATCTGTCGCGCAACCGGAGCGTCGGGATCGAACTCGGCAAAGGAAAAAAGCTCGCAGAAATTATGGCAGGTATGAATATGGTTGCTGAAGGGGTCAAGACGACCCTCTCCGCCTATCAGCTAGCCCAAAGACTCGAAGTTGATACGCCGATTATTGAACAGATGTATCAGATTCTTTACGAAGATAAGGATCCACGGCAGGCCGTCGTCGATCTGATGCTGCGTGACCTTCGACCTGAGACTTTTTAAGGAGATGAGTGTGAAGAAAATTCTACTGACCCTTGTGTTACTTGGTTGTTGCACCGGTTTTGCCCTTGCTGCAGACCTGGTTGAAATGAAAACCTCGGCCGGGACGCTTAAGATTGAGCTCTATCGCGACAAGGCTCCCGTAAGTGTCGATAACTTCCTAAAGTATGCCGACAGTGGGTTCTTTGACGGCACCGTTTTTCACCGGGTTATCGACAAGTTCATGATTCAGGGCGGGGGCTTTGGCCAAGACCTTAAACGTAAGCCGACCGCTGCGCCGATCAAGAATGAGGCGACCAATGGCCTGCTTAACGAGCGTGGCACACTCGCCATGGCTCGGACTTCGGTGGTCGACAGTGGCACCAGCCAGTTTTTCATCAACCTGATCGATAACGGATTTCTCAACAATCGCGGCACCAGTGCCCAGACCTATGGCTACGCGGTTTTCGGCAAGGTTATCGAGGGGATGGATGTGGTCGATAAAATCGGCCACAGTCGTACGATCAAGAAGAACATGCTGTTTCAGAACCTGCCTGAACCTCTGGTTGTTATCGAAAGCGTGAAGCGCATCAAGTAACCAGAGTAAAATGAATATTTGCAAAAAAGCAGGGCTTTGAAATAGCCCTGCTTTTTTGTGTCCTGTTGTACTTTATTCACGCGCCTTCTATAATCAACAGCAAAATAGTAGGAGGAGAAAAGATGTCGATCCTGCGGGTTATGACCTATGCGCTGAAAGGATTCTCGGTTTTCGAGAATACCTGCGTAGCTGAGTTTATCAGGGCACAACGGCCCGAACTGGTCTTCCTGCAGCATCTTCCCGAATATTTGCTCGAAAATTTAGCCAAAGAGACCGACTTGACGGCCTATGCGTCTCAAGCAACCGGTGGGTTTTTGAGTCGCCATCGATTAAATGCCTTACAGTCCACCTGTCTCGGCGGTGAGGGTAATTGTTTGCGCGCTGACCTTGATCTGGCGGGCAAACGTCTTCATCTGTTTAATGTCCAGTTGGATACCGATCCGACCCAGCGCGGCCGGCAGATAGCAAGGCTTTTTACTGAAGATCTGCTCGGCGCCAGCCTGCCCTGCGCTACCCTGATTGGCGGTGATTTCAGTTTGCCGCTCTGGGGGAGTGGACAGTGGTTGTTGAGACGGCGACTTAAGCCGGTACAGCACCCGGCTTGGGGTGCCAACTACCCAGCAGTCCTGCCGCTCTGGCCGCGTGATCGTTTTTATGTGCGTGGCCCGATTCGTTCGCTGGCCGGACAGGTGGTTAAATCACCGGGACTTCGCCGGGTCTCCAATCATCTGCCGGTGATTACAACCCTGGAACTGACAGACACGCGGGTCTATCTGAAGGTTCCGGAAGTTGGCGAGCGACGGATGCGCCCGGTGACAGGTTAGAGAATTTATGGGCCTGTGGATAACCCTGTGAAAACAGTTGACAACCTGCCGTTTCGGCAGCCTGAATACAGAGGGAGAATGGCGAATGCCGACGACTCGTGAGGCCGAGCGGTTGCTCGATCGACTCGAGCAGACCTACCCCGAGGCCGAATGTGCCCTGATCTATGATTCGGCCTGGCAACTCCTGGTCGCAACCATTCTTTCAGCCCAATGCACCGATAAGCGGGTCAACCAGGTTACCGCCGTTCTTTTTCAGCAACTACCGACACCCGCCGAGATGGCAGCGGCTGAGCCAAATATCGTGGAAGGGTTGATTCATTCAACCGGTTTCTATCGCAACAAGGCCAAACATCTGATTGGCTGTGCACAAGCGCTGTTAAAGAAACATTCCGGTGAGGTACCGGCAGACCTGGCAGAGTTGATAGCATTGCCGGGAGTCGGGCGTAAAACAGCCAATGTCGTGCTGGGTAATGTCTTTGCTATCCCCGGGATGGTTGTTGACACCCACGTCAAGCGTCTGAGTAGACGTTTCGGCTGGACGCAGAAAAGTGATCCGGTGCAGATTGAAAAAGAACTCAGTATCCTGCTTCCCCCAAGCCGCTGGACCCAGTGTGGCCATACCCTGATTGAACATGGTCGTGCCTGCTGTAAGGCACCGACTCCCTACTGCAGCCGATGTCCGGTCATCGAATTGTGTCCACGAATCGGTGTCGATAAAAGCCATTAAATGATTGAGTGGGGCAAATAGAGCCTCTCTCACCCTTCCTACCAGTTTCACCAATATCCGATTCTATTTTCTGTGTGTAAAACTCTCTGGCGTCAAAAAAAGCAAAAATTCTGTCTCTGATCTTTGCGTGTAGTGAGCCAGAGGGTAAACTGTGGAGGAAACAGAACTAATCCGTCTCTGGGGAGAAGATATGAGTGACAAAAACAGCGTTTTTCAAGATTCATTGCGAGTTGAAAACCGGAATTATGGCTACTCCAGCCTCAAGCTGCTTGCAGCAGATCGCGGTGTCGGCCTTGAAAAGCTGCCCAAGACAATCCGCATTCTGCTCGAGAATTTGTTACGCAACCAGGATGGCAGCACAGTGGCAGCGCAGCAACTTGACGACATCCTTAACTGGCGCGTCGGCGAAGAGATCGCTTATCGACCGGCGCGGGTCTTGATGCAGGATTTCACCGGGGTTCCCGCGATTGTTGATCTGGCTGCGATGCGTGATGCCGTTGTTCGTGCCGGAGGGGATCCGGCGCAAATCAATCCACAGATTCCAGTCGATCTGGTCATCGATCATTCGGTGATGGTTGATCGTTACGGCAGTGCGGATGCCTTTCGGCACAATGTTGAAGTCGAGATGGAGCGTAATCGTGAACGCTATGCTTTTCTGCGCTGGGGGCAGAAGTCGTTCGACAATTTCCGTGTCGTGCCACCGGGAACCGGAATCTGTCACCAGGTGAATCTCGAATACCTGGCGCAAGTGGTCTGGACGCAGGAAAAGGAGGGTGAGACCCTCGCCTATCCAGATACATTGGTTGGAACAGACAGCCACACCACCATGATTAACGGTCTGGGTGTTCTGGGTTGGGGGGTTGGTGGCATCGAAGCCGAGGCCGCGATGCTGGGTCAGCCGATTTCAATGCTGATTCCCGAGGTGGTCGGTTTCCGTCTAGATGGGGCTCTGGGCGAAGGGATGACGGCCACCGATCTGGTTTTGACCGTAACCGAACAGCTCCGCACCCATGGGGTGGTTGGAAAGTTTGTTGAATTTTTCGGGCCAGGCCTTGACCAGTTACCGTTGGCTGACCGGGCGACAATTGCCAATATGGCACCGGAATATGGCGCGACCTGTGGTTTCTTCCCGGTCGATCGGATCACCTTGGAGTATCTGCAGTTGACCAGTCGCGATCCGCACCAGATCGCCCTGGTCGAGGCCTATTGTAAAGCACAGGGCCTATGGCGCGAGTCCGATGAGTCCGACCCGCAATACAGCGTCGTTCTCAAGCTTGATCTGGCGGCGATAGTCCCGAGTCTGGCCGGTCCCAAGCGGCCACAGGATCGAGTTGCCATGTCGGGTATGAAGCAGGCCCTTGAAGCTTGCGTACCGGCCGACAAACTGGAGCAGCGGATCGAGGTCGAGGATTTTTCCCTGTCGACCGGTGATGTTGTGATTGCGGCGATCACAAGTTGTACCAATACTTCGAATCCGGCGGTCATGATGGCTGCAGGACTGGTTGCGCAAAAGGCCCAGGCCCTTGGGTTGACCAGCAAGCCCTGGGTCAAGACTTCACTGGCACCGGGCTCGAAGGTTGTTACCGATTATCTGGCGGTGGCGGGATTGCAAGCCGCACTCGACGCACTCGGTTTTCAGGTCGTCGGTTACGGTTGCACCACCTGCATCGGCAAGTCCGGGCCGCTGAACGGCCCGATTGCTGATGCCATCAGCAGCAATGATCTCTGGGTTTCATCGGTCCTGTCGGGGAACCGCAACTTCGAAGGACGGATTCATCAGCAGGTCAAGGCCAACTGGTTGGCTTCACCACCCCTGGTGGTTGCCTATGCCCTGGCTGGAACGACGCGCATCGACCTCAGTAGTGAGCCCCTGGGTATCGACAAGAGCGGTCAACCGGTCTATCTGCGTGATATCTGGCCGAGTAACGCCGAGGTCGATGAGAAGGTTCAGTTGGTTAATGCCCAGATGTTTCGTCGTGAATATGCCGAAGTTTTTAAGGGTGATGCTGCCTGGCAAGGGTTGCCGATTCCTGAAGGAGAGACCTACGTCTGGCAAGAAAAATCGACCTACATCCGTCAGCCCTCCTTCTTTAAGGTTCCGGAGTCGATCGAGGCGTTTACTGGTTTCAGTGACGCCAGGGTCCTGGCCCTGCTCGGTGATTCGATCACAACCGACCATATTTCACCGGCCGGAGCAATCAATGCCGACAGCCCGGCCGGACTTTACCTGCAGCAACATGGGATTGACGCGGTCGATTTCAATTCCTATGGATCAAGGCGCGGCAATCACGAAGTGATGATGCGCGGCACCTTCGCCAATATCCGCCTGCGCAACCAGATGGTTCCGACCCATGAGGGAGGCTTTACCCGTTTTCTGCCAGATGGAGAAGAGGAGTCGATTTTCGATGCAGCGTTAAAATATGCGCAGGAGAAACGACCTCTGGTTGTCATCGCCGGTCGCGAATATGGGACGGGTTCGAGTCGCGACTGGGCGGCAAAGGGGACGTTGCTACTCGGAGTTAAAGCGGTAATCGCTGAGAGTTATGAACGGATTCATCGTTCTAATCTGGTCGGTATGGGGGTTTTGCCCTTGCAGTTTGTCGATGGCGCCTCGGCGGAAAATCTTGGTCTGAATGGTGAAGAGTTGATCAGCCTCCCCTTCAGTGGCAAGCTTCAGCCGAAAATGAGGCTGCCGTTGGTGATCGAGCGCCCTGGCGGGGGAAAAATCGAAATCGAACTGCTCTGTCGCATCGATACCGAGGACGAAGTTGCCTACTACCAGAATGCTGGTATTCTCAACTATGTACTCGGCCGACTGGTCTGATCGGAGTCGGTTACAGCAGGATTGCGATTTTAAGATCGAAGGAGCGAGTGGATGAATCTGACCGACATCAAACAGCTGGCAAGGGATCGTGGCATTACCCCGGGAAAAATGCGCAAGGCAGAGTTGATTCACAGCCTGCAGGCTCAGGAGGGGAACCCGGAGTGTTACAACACCAACCATTCTCGAGATTGCGGGCAGCCCAACTGTCTCTGGCGCCCTGGCTGCCCATAATATCTATACGGGGGAGATGGCACTGACACGTGCTGTCTCCCCGTTCATTTCCCATCTCAGGTTGAGATTATATATTCTGACCCCGTAACTGTTTGAATCTGCTTTATTACCACGATAGGCTGGCCGGGGATCTTGAGCCAGAATTTCAATAATTGCCTGGCGCAACTGCGGGTATTCTTCGTGAAGAGTCTTAAGGTCTTCTTCGGCTTCAGCACTGAATTCTACCGGAATAGAGAGCGGTTCTGCCGCGGCAAAGGCGGCCCTGGCCGCTGGCAGGGCATCGGTATAGGGAAGGTAGGGTTTTATATCCAGAACCGGCGTACCGTCGACCAGATCGGTACCGCGCAGACGCAA
>JAUXIR010000005.1 GCA_030620915.1 Geopsychrobacter sp.
CCCACTCATCAGCTGGGTAGGCGGTCAGCCCACCGTCCATATTTTTAGTGATAACCACGCCAGTATCCTGATCGGCGTTTAGCAGCAGATCGCGGAAAGCTCTAGGGATACTGACCCGGCCCTTATCGTCAAGAGATTTATAGTGCTCGCCAAAAAAGTTAGGGTTCTCCTTGTCGCTAAAACCATGATGAACCACTTTCACCCACGAATTACCACAAACTCTAAATGGTGGGAGTTGATCTGTCAAGCAGGAGCAAGATCCTGGAGGTGACGGATAGTTTTTTCGATTGGTTGTGTTTCCGTGTCTATGAATAGCTTGTCCGGTGTTCTGCCGCAGGCCATTTGTCAAATCAAACGGCATGCCCTGGTGCCGAACTGCGCTAAAGGGGACCAGACTTGTCGATCCAATAAACTCACGAATGGGAGATCAACTCCTCCAACACCTTGTATTCTCGGCGTCTTTAGGCTACATTTTAACGTTTCGCTGTTAACCCATAATAAAGAAGTCTGTATGATTGATAATCAATTGATTGACATTAAGAATCTGTCCCTGTCTGAACTGACCGATTTGCTCACCGGTCTGGGTAAGGAGGCGTTTCGCGCCAAGCAGATTGTTAAATGGATCTACGCGCGTGGTGTGGTCTCGTTTGACGAAATGACTGATATCTCAAAAGTGTTACGTGCTGAACTGAAACAACGCTTTTTTATCTCGGATTGGACGCCCGAGGTTGTAGAAACATCGACCGACGGAACACGTAAGTATCTATATCGTTTAAGCGATCAAGAGACCGTCGAGTCGGTACGTATCCCGATGGATGGGGGGAAGGACACTCTGTGCATCTCAACTCAGGTTGGCTGTGCGATGCAGTGTCAGTTCTGCTTGACCGGGACCTTCGGTTTGACGCGCAATCTTGAAACCGCCGAAATCGTAAATCAGGTCTGTGCTTCTCTCAAGGATGGCCCCTTGCACAATATTGTGCTGATGGGGATGGGCGAACCACTGCATAACCTGGATAACGTCATCAAGGCACTCGAAATCCTCTATCTGGATGATGGCTGTGGATACGGTGCGCGTCGCGTGACCATCTCGACCTCAGGTCTGGTGCCACAGATGTTTGAGCTGGCAAAACGGATCAAGGTTGGCCTGGCTGTTTCGCTGAATGCGACCACCGATGAGCTGCGCGATCAACTGATGCCGATCAACAAAAAGTATCCCCTGGCTGAGTTGATGAAGGCTTGTAAAGAGATTCCGCTCGAACCGCGTCAGCGGATTACTTTTGAATATATTCTGATCGGCGGGATTAACGATACGCGGACCGATGCCAAACGTCTGGTCAAGCTGCTGCATGGTTTGCGTGCCAAGGTGAATCTGATTTCGTTCAATGAACACCCTGGATCAGAGTTTAAGCGTCCGACCGCCAGCGCGGTTGCTGAGTTTCAGCGTTACCTGCTTGATCGTGATATTGTTGCGATCAAGCGCGCGAGCAAAGGGCAGGATATCTCAGCGGCCTGTGGTCAATTGAAGGGTAAGCTTGAGAGGCGTGAGGCGTAAGCTGTTAATAATCAACATTGGGATCGAAACCTTAACCATATAGGGAGAGATTTGATGGCGCAACCCGTTATTGGAGTGATCGGTGGTAGTGGTCTTTATGAAATTGAGGGCTTGTGCGATATCGATGAAGTAACCCTGGATACCCCTTTTGGTGCCCCTTCAGACAACTTTGTCACCGGAGTGCTTGATGGTGTGAAGATGGTGTTCCTGCCGCGGCATGGGCGTGGTCACCGCATTCTTCCCTCTGAAGTCAACTATCGCGCCAATATTTATGGTATGAAAACCCTTGGCGTTCAGCAAATTATCTCGGTTTCGGCCGTCGGGAGCATGAAAGAAGAGATCGTTCCGGGTCATATCGTTATTCCGGATCAATTTTTTGATCGTACCCAAGGCAAACGCGCCTCAACCTTTTTCGGCAATGGTGTCGTTGGGCATGTCCAGTTTGCAGACCCGGTCTGTTCGGCCCTTTCACAACGACTCGCGGCGGCGGCGGCTGCAGTGGGTGCGACAGTGCATCGTGGCGGGACCTATATCTGCATCGAAGGCCCCAACTTCTCGACCCGTGCAGAATCGAATATTTACCGTAGCTGGGGCGTCGATATTATCGGCATGACCAATATCCCCGAAGCACGTTTGGCTCGTGAAGCTGAAATCTGTTATGGCACTGTGGCGCTGGCGACCGATTACGATTGCTGGCACGAAGGGCATGAGGATGTGTCGGTCGAGGCGGTGATTGCCATCATCCAGCAGAACGTAAATACTGCGCGTCAGATCATCAAAGAAGCGGTGCTGGAGATTGCTGCCGGTTGGCAGACAACTGACTGTAACTGCGGTGAATCATTGAAATATGCGATTATGACGACAAAAGAGATGATCCCTGAACAGACCCGTAAAGATCTCGAACCGCTGCTTGGGAAATATCTGTGAAAGGGCGATTGCTGATGAGCCGGACTTGATCAAAGCGGCAGAGATTGTACGCGGCTTCGGGCCGCGGATTCTGGTGGTCAAGCGTGGTGAGTATGGTTCTTAAAGAGATTGAGGGGGGCTATGAGCATCTTCAGGCTGTGGTTGAATTATAATTATCCTGCTCCACCCGATTTGCCGGGGAGATTCTGATGTTTGTTCTACAGAAACAACTTTCGGTGTTGAATGTTCCGAGTAGTCGCGTGGCGATGCTCTATCGTTCAGGTACGGATATCCAGCTGGCTCTGCCTGATCTGCCTTCGCAGATGGCCAGCGCTTTCATGGTACTGCTGAAGGGTGGCGGCAAGATTCAGGTCCTTGTCGGGCTCTATATGGTACAAAGCTGCTGCAGTATTTTCTATGTCTCCGATGCTGGAGAAGTCGCCGCAGAGCAGGCCGATTTGGAACTTGAAGATGGGCTGGTATTTGCCGAGGCGATGGGATTTGTCCTCAACGACGTTGAACTCGACCGGATGACTGCTGAGCAGCGGGAGACCTACTGGCAGGGCTTGCCGATTTGCCAACGTCAGGCCCCAATGGCAGCTCAAGCCAAGGCGGAGGCTCAAGTCAGGGCGGAGGCTCAGGCCAAGGCGGAAGCTCAGGCCAAGGCGGAAGCTCAGGCCAAGGCGGAGGCTCAGGCCAAGGCGGAGGCTCAGGCCAAGATCGATCTTGAGGTGAAACGTCAGGTGTTAAAAGAACAACTGGGTAAATTTTTAGCATCCCTGTGATATGACATTGAATTCGTTGTTGGAGGAAACCATGTTGTTCAGGACTATAACTGCCGTCCTGCTTATTGTTCTGCTTGTTGGCTGTGTCAGCTCCAAAAACAAGCAACCACAAGCGATGCCGCATTACACCCTTGGTCTTTCATTTCTGCAAAGTGATAATCCGACACTTGCACTGCGGGAATTTCTTAAGGCGATCGAGGACAACCCTAAGGACCCGCAAGTTCACGCTGGTCTGGCTCGTGCGTATCAGTACAAAAAGGCCTATGTCTTAGCCGAACAGCACTATATAAAAGCGCTGGTGTTCTCTGACGACGACCCGAAGTACCAGAACAATCTGGCAGCACTCTATATCTCGATGGAACGTTGGGACCAGGCGATCGAATATTTTCAGAAAGCGTCTCTGGACCTGTTGTTTATGCGGCCTGAACTGGCGATGATGGGTAAGGGCTATGCTTATTACCGCAAAGGGGACTACCCCGCAGCCTTGCAGGCCTATCGTGAAGCCGAAACGGTCGCACCACGTCTGGCTTCGCTGCACTTTCATGTCGGTGAAACCTACGCGGCTTTAGGACGGTTGGAGTTGGCCACTGCTTCTTATGAAAAAGCACTGCTGCACGCACCGACCTATTCGGAAGCACGTTATCAGTTGGCTGTCCTGTTACTTAAGGGGCAAAAGATTGATGAAGCAAAGAATCTTTTGACGATAATTGTCGAGCAGGACCCACGCTCTGATTGGGGGATGAAGGCCAAAGATTTTCTCAAAGCCCTGAAATGATCGGTTCTGGCGGCTGGACAAAAGGCCCTCAATAAGTATTCTTTAAAGAGCATACTGTTTTGTTTTGATTTTAAATCCACCGACTCTTTAAGGTAGATCGAATGTTATGATTATCCAGTGCCCGGATTGTACGACCCGTTATCGCATCAAGCATATGGCACCAGGCCGCCCTGATGCTCGCCTTGTCTGCCCCAACTGTAAATTCCGCTTCACTCTCATTGCTCCGCAAATTGAGGATCAGCCTCCGACGATTCATTCCAGCGCCCTGGTCTTGGTGGTTGATGATGCACATTTCTTTCGCGAAATGCTTGTTGATTTGCTGATGCCGTTGAATCTGAATCTGTGCCTGGCTGCCAACGCAGCGGAGGCACTTGAACAATTGCAGTCGAAATCCTTTGATTTAATGATCCTCGACCTGAACCTGCCAGATAAAAACGGTCTTGAACTGATCGCTGAAATTCGCACCGACAACTCGCTCAGCAAAACCCGTATCCTTGCGATGAGCGCTGTCTACCGCCACGAAGAGGATGGCATGGATGCGATCCGTGCCGGAGCCGACGGTTTTCTCAATAAATCTTTTCGACCGGAGGATCTTCGAGCAAAGGTGAAAAAGTTTCTTCCCTGATGACAAACAAGCCTTGTGATGCTGCTGCCCTTTGATTCCTCAATGGCCTGTTTTGTCCTGGCCTTGGTCATTTGAGGGAACTTTACCAATTTCCAGCTGCAGTTATCATGAAAAACTTTCACATCTGAGGGTCCTTGCTTGTTCTGCAGCCGCTGCCGAATTTTTTAGTCGCTTGGCCAAAACTCTATTGTCAGAATTCTCTTCTGGATAATTCCGTACTAATATTAAAATACCGCAAAAACAGTAGCTTAGATGACGTCCTTGTCGCTTGACAGCCCTTGAATGCGTGCTAAGCTTTTTACACTTTACTGCAACATGGAGGACATTCTTGGGGCTATTGATGAAAAAAATCTTGATTGTTGATGATGAAGAAAATGCACGTATCGGCCTGAGCAAACTGCTCAGCCAAGAGGGGTATCAGGTTAGCGCGGTAGGCAATGGGCATGAGGCGCTTGATTTTTTGGGTAACGAGCAGGTCAGTCTGGTTATCACCGATATTAATATGCCGGAGATGGATGGTTTGGTCTTTTTACGTGAACTGAACCGCGAATATCCTAGCACCGATGTTATTATGATTACCGCTTATGGGGGCGTTGAATCCTACCTTGAGGCGATGAACCTTGGTGCCTTTGAGTATCTCAACAAGCCGATCAAGCTTGATGAGTTGAAGTCTGTTATGCGAAAGATCTTTCATAGTCGCGATTGTGCCTGAACTATTTCCTGATTGGGAAGGAAAAAAACATGAAAAATCTGGATAGAATACTGGTCGCTATCGATTTTTCTGACAGTTCGGATAAGGCCTTCAATACGGCACTCTTTATGGCGCAAAAATTTTCTGCCCGACTTCTATTGGTTCATGTCATCAACGAGCCGATCGATTTGCGCGGTTTCTATGTCCCGCATATTTCCTTTGATAAACTCGAGGAAGAGATCAAGGCCGGGGCCGAAAAGATGATGGAACAATTTTGTCGCACTCATTTCAACGGGTTTGATAATTATGAATCCTTGATTGTTCCTGGGATCCCTTATCAGGAGATTTTAGCGGTGGCGCAGGACAAGCAAGCCGACATGGTCGTTCTTGGGACCCACGGCCGCACAGGACTTGATCATGTGCTCTTTGGTAGTACTGCCGAAAAGATCGTGAGAAAGGCGTCGCTGCCTGTCTTGACAGTGCGTTTAAGCGAGGAGTGAGTTCTCCAAAATCTACAATCTAGGTGACATCTAAGGACAGCGTTTTCGCTGTCCTTTTTTAATCTCCTGTGTCTTGCATCAGCTATCTTCTCGGGCTATCCTCGGAACACTTTTAAGTGGGACGGAGATTTTAATGTTAAAGGAACATACCAGTCAATTTGCTGGCGTGAAAATTTTGATTGTCGATGACGAGAAGGTCATTGTTGACCTGACAGCCCTCTTGTTACGTGGCCGCGGTTTTGAGGTATTGACTGCGCATAATGGTGAAGAATGCCTTGAACAGGTGAAGAATGAACAACCGTCTCTGGTGCTTCTCGATTACATGATGCCGGTGATGGATGGCGAGACTGCCCTGAAAAATATTGTACAGCATCACCCCGACACATACGTCATCATGTTTACCGGCAAGGGCAGCGAAGAGGTCGCCGTACGCTTGATGAAAACCGGCGCTGCGGATTATCTGCAGAAACCCTTTGTTAATAGCAGCTTGTTGGAAAGAATCGACACTGTTCTGCAGATCAGACAGGTTGAACTCGCCAACCGTGATCTGTTGCGTGAAAAAGATCAGCTGCAACGTGAGATTGAAGCCTGGAATCTTCATTTAGAGCGGCGGGTCGAGGAGAAGTCACAAGAGCTGGAACTGGCCCATCGCGAAATATTGCAGGCGGAAAAATTGGCGGCTCTCGGTCATATCAGCGCCGGCATGGCTCACGAAATCCGCAACCCACTCAATGCGATTAATCTGTTCGCACAGATCCTTTCCGGGGCCTATAGTGAAGATCTGGAAAATAGCAGTTATATCCGAAAGATCATCGAAGAGGTCGAACGTGTTGATAGTATCCTGATCAAGATGCTCGCTGCGAGCCGGGGGACGGCCGCTCCGCGCAGTGAAGTCCGATTTGATCAGGTTGCCAGAAGGGTTCTGGCCGACTGTGAGGTTTTGTGCCGCTCTCAACGTGTGGCTGTTGAGTGCCTCATTGAGGAGGACATCCCACCGCTCATTGCCGATCCGACTGAGATTGAACAGATTTTTACCAATCTGGTAACAAACGCCTTGTTTGAAATGCAACAGGGGGGGCGGCTTGGGGTCCGTCTGATCCTTGACGAAGGTTTTATCCATCTCGAAATTTCGGATACCGGCCGAGGAATTCCCAAGGAACACCTCAATCAGATATTTGACCCCTTCTTTACGACCAAGGAGAAAGGGACCGGTTTCGGCCTGTCGGTTGTGTTGCGGATCGTGCGCGGCTACGGTGGCTTGATCAAGGCTGAAAGCGAAGTCGGCCGCGGCACGACTTTTATTGTTAAACTCCCGGTCGGAAAATTGTTGGATACATAACCGATGGCACTACGTTTACGCGAAATCAAGCTTCAGCTCGAAGAGGATGAGGCCCTGCTGCCTGCGCGGATTGCTCAACTGCTTGGCCTCAAACCGACTGAGCTGCATAACCTGAAGCTGGTGCGCAAAGGGATTGATGCTCGACGTAAATCCGCGATTCTAAAGGTCTACACCCTCGAATTTGAGGTTGCCGATGAGATGGAGATTCTCCGTCGTCTTGCTGACAATCCCCATCTGAGTCTGGTTGAATCCCCAGTTCCATTTACTCCAGTTGTTTGCGCGGCAGATCGTAAGGTAATCGTTGTCGGAATGGGCCCCGCCGGACTCTTCGCCGCCCTGACCCTGCGCCGCAGCGGGGCTGAGGTGTTGTTGGTCGAGCGCGGCCGACCCGTTGCTGAACGGTTGGAGGATATTCAATCGTACTGGCGAGGCGGTTCCTTGAATCCGCACAGCAATATTCAATTTGGTGAGGGGGGCGCGGGCACTTTTTCCGATGGCAAGCTGACAACCAGAATCAACCATCCGCTGGTGACTGAGGTCTTGAAGTGTCTGGTCTATTTTGGCGCCCCCGAAGAGATTCTCTGGCAAGCGAAGCCGCATATCGGCTCCGATCGACTGCGTAAAGTCCTGGTCAGAATGCGTAAGAAGCTTCAGGAAGATGGCGTTGAGATCCGATTTTCGACCTGTCTGACCGGTATCGAGCAGACTAACGGATCTCTAGCCGGGGCAATTCTGAATGGCGATCACTTTGAGGCCTGTGATAGTCTGGTGTTGGCTATCGGCCATAGTGCGCGCGACACCTATCGGATGCTACAGCAGGAGCAGATTGCCCTTGAGAGTAAATCCTTTGCCATCGGTCTGCGTGTTGAGCATCCCCTGGAGTTGATCAACCGGATTCAGTATGGCCTGGTCAGTCACCCGCAACTTGGTGCGGCCGAGTATTCCCTCGCCTGGCAAGACAAACTGGCCGGTCGCGGTGTTTACTCCTTCTGTATGTGTCCCGGCGGGGTGGTGGTGAACGCCTCGTCGGAGCAGGGCGGGGTGGTGGTGAATGGGATGAGTGATTTTAAGCGTGATGCTAACTGGTCGAACAGTGCGCTGGTTGTGACGGTGGGGCGCGACGATTTTGGTTCAGCTGATCCCCTTGCCGGAGTTGTATTCCAGCGCCACTGGGAAGAACGGGCCTTTGCTGCTGCCGGATCAACGGGCGCAGTGCCGGGGCAAACCCTGCTCGGCTTCTTGAATGGTCGTAGCGGTGATTTGAAAACAAGCTGCCAGCCTGCGGCGGTCGCAGCTGATCTTGGTCAGGTTCTGCCTGTCGCGGTCACCGAGTCGTTGCGTCGTGCCTTGCCGCAGTTCGAGAGACGGATGCGCGGCTTCGTCGGACCAGAAGCGATGTTGCTCGGAGTCGAAACCAGAACCAGTGCCCCCTTACGCATTCTGCGTGCAGATGGGGGCTGCTCGGTCAGCCTGCCTGGTCTCTTCCCGGCCGGGGAGGGGGCAGGGTATGCCGGGGGGATTATGAGCGCCGCGATCGATGGGATCAAAGCCGCAAACCATGTGACTTGTCACTTGAATTCATTCTGACAGGGATAGAAATTTGAAACAGATATATGTCAATCAGATCGGAGAACGTGACCAGGTTGAATCCGTTTTTCTGGTCCGCGATCGCATTCAGGCGATGGCGCGTAACGGCAAGCCTTATATGACCCTGAAGCTGATGGACCGGACCGGAGAGATCGAGGCACGTGTCTGGGACCGGGTCGATGAGTTCGCCCGCCTGTTTGAAAAAAACGACTTTCTGCATATCAGCGGTCGCGGCAATCTTTATATGGGCAAGATGCAACTGGTTGTTCAACAGTTGCGCAAGGTTGCCGAGGAGAATATCGATCTCGCTGATTTCTTACCGGTTTCAAAGCGTCCGGTCGCGGAGATGCGTGAGGAACTCGATCAGTTGTTGGCATCGATGAATGATGGCCCGATGCGCAGGTTGCTGGGGGTCTTTTTTGACGACAGTGATTTCTTCCGACTTTACAGTCGGGCTCCTGCCGCAAAAGGGATGCACCATGTCTTTATCGGTGGATTGCTTGAACATTCTCTGGCGGTTGCTGCGCTGGCCTGTGATGTGGCGCAGCGCTATGCACAGGTCGATCGTGATCTGCTGATCGCCGGGGCGCTGCTGCACGATGTCGGTAAAATCGGTGAACTCAGCTATGAGCGCTCCTTCGATTATACCGATGAGGGGAAACTGGTCGGGCATATCGTTATGGGGGTTGAAATGATCGAGGAGAGGTCGCGAACCATCCCTGACTTTCCACGTCAGCAGGTCATGTTGCTCAAACATCTGCTCCTCTCCCATCACGGGCAGTACGAATACGGTTCACCAAAGCGTCCCAAGATGCTCGAAGCCGTAATCCTTAATTTTATCGATGATCTCGATTCAAAGATTAACGGTATTCAGACCCATATCGATAAGGAACCCGAACGGACTGGAGACTGGACCAGTTATCACCGACTTTATGACCGCTATTTTTACGCACCGCATGAAACGCAAGCGAGTAATAAAGTGCCGCCGGCCGATCCTGTTGCACCGGTAGCAGAACCCCCCAAGGCCAGACGTTCCAGGGATGAGCCGCTTGGATTTACCCTCGGCGAACAGCTGGCAGGGCAGAATCTGAATCTGTTTGCGCATGAAAAAGAGAAGAAGGACTAAAGATGATTGTTGAAGTGTTTCCGGTTGGTCCCTTGCAGGTTAACTGTGTTGTGCTCGGGTGCCCTGTCAGTCGTAAAGCGGTGGTTATTGATCCCGGTGCCGATCTGGAGTTGATCGAAGAGGCTTTGCGTAAACATGATCTGAGTGTTGAAATGATCCTCAATACCCACGGTCATTTTGATCATATCGGTGCAAACGCCGGATTGAAGAAGTCGACCGGCGCGCCATTATTGATTCACCAGGCTGATGTCAAGCTGCTGCAAATGGCGAGTATGCAGGCCTCGACCTACGGGCTGACGGTTGAAAATTCGCCGCTTCCCGATACCGAATTACTGGGGGGAGAAGTTTTGCAGTTTGGTGAGCAGAGCCTTGAAGTGATCCATACTCCCGGGCATTCTCCCGGCTGTGTCTGTTTTTACCGTGAAGGATTACTTGTTTCAGGCGACACCCTTTTTGCCGGTTCAGTCGGACGGACAGACCTGCCTGGCGGCGATCATCAGCAACTTCTTAACAGTATCCGACAAAAACTGGCGGGCCTGCCGTCTCAAACCAAGGTCTTGCCGGGTCACGGCCCCCTGACCACCATCGATCACGAATTGAAACATAATCCCTACATGGCGGGTTAAGAGGCTAGGTATGCTGCAAGGAAAAACGGTTGTACTTGGTGTCAGTGGTGGAATCGCAGTCTACAAAGCGGTTGAACTGCTGCGCTTGCTGATAAAGGTCCAGGCCGAAGTGCATGTGGTGATGACGAAGAACGCCTGTGAATTCGTCACCCCGTTGACCTTCCAGACCCTGTCGCATAACCCGGTCCATACCGATCTGTTCGATCTTTATCAAGAGCAGGAGATCGGCCATATTTCGCTGGCCGAACGGGCCGATCTCTTTCTGGTTGCACCTGCAACGGCAAATCTGATCGGCAAATTGGCCAACGGCCTGGCCGATGATCTGCTCTCGACCAGCTTGATGGCAACAAAGGCGCCGGTGCTGCTCTGCCCGGCGATGAACACCAATATGTACGAGAGTCCAGGTTATCTACGTAATCAACAACAACTGGTGGCCGATGGTTATCGACTGCTTGAACCGATCAGTGGTGATCTGGCCTGTGGTTGGCAAGGCAAGGGGAAGCTCCCCGATCCCCAGCAGATCTTTGAGACGGCCTGCAAGCTGCTCGTGCCGGGAGATCTCGTCGGGGTTCGACTGTTGGTGACGGCCGGACCGACCCGTGAAGAGATCGATCCGGTTCGCTATCTGAGTAATCATTCTTCCGGCAAAATGGGCTATGCCATCGCTCGCTCAGCCGCAACTCGTGGTGCCGAAGTCACTTTGATTTCGGGACCGGTCGCCCTCAATGAGCCCGCTGGAGTCACGACTCTGCAGGTCGGGAGTGCCTTGGAGATGCAGCTGGCGGTTGATGAGCGATACGCTGAGTCTGATGTGGTGATCAAGGCGGCCGCAGTCGCTGATTATCGACCGCTACAGAAGGCGCAACAGAAGATCAAGAAGAGCTCCGCAGAGTTTTGTCTGCAACTGAAGAGAAATCCCGATCTGTTGGCTGAGCTTGGTAAGCGCAAAAAAAAGCAGATTCTGATCGGCTTTGCCGCTGAAACCGAAAACCTGCTCGAGAATGCCACCGCGAAAATGCAAAAGAAGAATCTCGATATGATCGTCGCTAACGATGTGACGGCAGAGGGGGCAGGCTTCGGCAGTGAGACAAATCTGGTCAATCTACTCTTTGCCGATGGCCGGCAGGAAGCATTGCCGCTGCTGAGCAAGGCTGAGGTCGCAGAGAGGCTACTCGATCGGGTGGTTGAACTGCTGGATAAGGGTAAGCTGTAAGCCTTAAACCTGGATCAACAGATCAAGCAGACTGTCGGGATCGGTGATCCCCGATCTGAAGCGTTGTTTCAGGTCACCGAGGATAATATCGGCATCTTCTTGCCGAAGCTTTCCATCGAGCCATAGCATATTGAGGTTCTTGCGAATCAGCTTGGCTGCGGTCAGCGCCCTGTCTCCAGTCGGATCGGCCTGCCAGAAGGGACTGTCTTGGTCGCTCAGGATCCCTTCGACAGCGGTATAGGCCAGATCGACATACTCCTGTTGATCCTCGGAAGTGAATTCCCATTTTGAACGTTTAGTGACTGTGTTCAGCAGCTTTTGCCATTGTTGAAGCCGGCTGATGAGCAGCATCGAGTTGAACAGACGCTTGTTGGCCCGAAACGACAAAATCGTATCTGAAAGCACACTGCTGAGCATCACATCGTGGCTGCGGTAATCCCCCTTTCCCAACTCGCGTGCCATCTGCCATATCTCTTCTTCGACTTTGTCTTCGGCGCGCATTTCCCAATAGGTGTGTTTGAGCATCACCGTATTGAAGGTGCGCGTCATCTTGAACGGGACGAAATAGTTGTGGGCGACGGTGTCGGCGGCAAGGTGGGCCAGGTAGCCCCAGGCGCAGGCTTCATGTTGTGGCGACTCAGCACTGTCGAGAATTTTAAGGCCGATGCGCCAGTTGTGGCAGTGTTCAAGATAATGGGTAAATTTTTTCCCCAGGGTAATGTCTGCCGCGATGCAACCGTAGAGAAAATCGAGCGGCCAGGCTGCCAGTAACGCTTGCAGCCCAACCGGTAAGGCTTGAGGGTTGGCCAGAAGTCGTGACCCGAGGGACAGATGAACCCCTGCTCCCCAGGCTAAAACCTCATCCGGTAGCAAAAGGCAGGCAAAAAACAGGATTAAGCTGGCTATGCGCATGCTATGCTGTCTCATCTATATTATTCGCGTGGCTGACGCGGAATACTCCAGTAAAGGCTGAATGACCATGCCCGATAAATTATATCAGGAATGCCGCACGTTGATTAGTGGTTGCCGTGCAATTTTTGAAGATTTGCGTGAGGCCGGTATCGATACCATTCCGCTCTCTCCGAAAAAAAATACGACTTCTATCCCTGTGTCGAGTGAGCATCAGACCCCACAAGCCCAAGAGAATAGCTCAATCCCTCAAGAGACTCTTGCGGATATCCAGCATGAGTTAGCCAACTGTCAACGTTGCCTGCTTAACGAGCAACGTACGCAGGTTGTTTTTGGCGTCGGCAATCCCAACGCACGGCTGGTCCTGGTCGGTGAGGCTCCCGGTTCCGAAGAGGAGAGCCAGGGCGAACCCTTTGTCGGTGAAGCAGGGCAACTTCTCGACCGGATTCTGCTCGCCATGAAGCTAAGTCGAGAAGATGTCTATCTCTGCAATCTGATCAAGTGCCGGACACCGAACAGTCGTGAGCCCGAAACGGTAGAAATAGCTTCTTGTGAAACTTTTTTGAAACGCCAGCTGGCCGCCATAGCTCCTGAGGTGGTTCTCAGCCTCGGCCAGCTTGCGACCCGGACTCTGCTGCAAACCGACGAGCCGATCAACAAGCTGCGTGGACGCTGGCAGACTTACGCAGGTATACCGTTGATGCCGACTTTTCACCCTGCGGACCTGCTACAGAACCCGGCGAGAAAACATCAGGTCTGGGAAGATGTAAAGCAGGTGATACATCGTTTGCAGGACAGTGGTACTTAAAGGAGGTAATGAAGAGTTGGTTAGCAAGGACGAGTTACAATATCTGATAATTACCGAAAGAGTTATGTTTTTTAAGCGTTCTGATGGATGGGTTGTTCTTGGTCGAGACAAAATGCGTTCTCAGCGAGCCTCATACGATGGGAAAGAACGACGTAGACCATTGATTTTAATGATCATTTCGAAGAGAGCTTCAGGGTCCTATTGGTTATGAAATCCGGGGAGTCCTTTCCTGTATTGCAGGGGCTTCAGTTGCCTTTAGATTTTGCTCTTCTAAGATCGACAAATTTCAATAACACAACATCTCCGGCGCTCGATCCTCGGTTCAAGGTGTCGTTTGATATGACAACTATCCTGCTACCGCCGTACCGAGTGACCGTTTTTAATTCATCAATACCCGCTCAATCGCTTTGAACCATCCCTGCCTCAGGCTGTCACGCTGAATAACATCGATCTGCGGGACGAAACTTTTCTGCAGTTGCCAGCGCTGTTCAATCTCATCCAGATTCTTGAACAATCCGAGTTGAAGACCTGCCAGATACGCGGCTCCCAGAGCCGTGGTTTCAGTGATGAC
>JAUXIR010000306.1 GCA_030620915.1 Geopsychrobacter sp.
CCCCATTCGGCAATCATCGATTTGCCTTCGGCCGCGAGGAACTCTTCGGCCTCGTTACGCAAGACCGGTGCTCCATCGGTCGAATGCAAGCCGCGGCCGGTGATGATCAACAGGGTCTGCCAGCGTTGGTAGGCGGCATTTTGTAAAAAATGTTGGATCTTTTCCGCGACCTGGTGCCGGTGCAAGCCATGAAGATCAAGGCTCGCGTCGGGGGTCAGCCGCCCCTGTTTGAGCTGCTTCAAGCGCCTCGGTGCGGCGGGTATTGTTTTTTTCGGATGCTGATCACAAAAACGCACATCGAGCTGACCCAGGGATTCAAGAAAAAGATCGTCATCACTCGGGTCAGCCTGCGGCTCCTCCGGCAAATCGGACAGTTCGGCAGGATTTCCCTTAGGAACCTCATCCCCATCGCCTAAAGGATCGACACCGAGAAAATCCATCTCTTCAGCAAAGCTGCGTGCTTTTTCAACCGTAGGCTCCTCAGGAGTCGGCGATGACGGCAAATCTTCTTCGTCTGCAGAAACAGCAAACCCCTTCAGTTGTTTGAAGGGGTTGCTGTTATAGCTTGCCGAAGAACTCTTTTCGGGGCGCTTTTTCTTGCTCATATGCTGAACTCAGCGCCGAACCATCTTGCGTCGTCCCGTCATCGCCTTGGTCTGTTTCTTGATAATAGCCCCGGGCTTTTCAAGGTGGAACTGGTACCACATGTCGCCAAAAACCTTCATCTTCATCTTGCTGCCGGCCTGCAGAAGTTCGAGGTTTTTGAGCAAATCTTCATTCCCCGGATTCTTCTTCAACCCTTTTTCAAGGATGCTGATCGCCTTGGTATGTTCGCCTGACTTATCCAGGCAGAAGGCATAGAGGGCCCAGATCAGGGGTTCCTTTTTAGCCGCCGAAGTCGCCTTATCGAAAGTTTCGGCCATTTTCTGCGGCTTACTCTTTTTCATGTAGGTGATAGCAAGCATCGCCATCGCGACCCAGTGGCGGACAAAGGCCTTTTCCAGATAGGGAAGGGCTTCGTTAAAGTCACGCTTCAGATAGAGAATACTGCCGATCTGGGCATTTATCTGTTGTTTTACATAGAGCTGCCAGGGTGCGTATTTAAATGCGCTTTTCATCACCTGAACGGCACGATCAGCCCGGTTAGCCTGAACATCGCGCTGAGCCTCTTCCATCAGGGCGCCAAATTTTTTCATAACGGAGCGCATCAGCATGACATAGACACCGACAAATACCACCACCGAAGCGATACCGGATACCCAGGGGTTCTGGCCGGCAAGCTCCATCATCGCAACCATGACAGCAGTGGAACAAAATAATGAAATCAGCAGGTTATACATAGCAGAAGCTTCCTTTGTTGGTCTTATCTATAAAACCCGGACGGCCGGGCCATTTCAAGGTGCGAAACATTAACAATCCAGCCAGTAAAAGTCAAAACAAACAACTGCGCTATCGTGGCAGCTGACGATGTTCCACCAGGCGATCGATGCCCAAAGCGGCAAGATCGACCGGCAGCTCCGTATTCTCTATGAACTGGCTGTTACCGGCCTGTAGCAGCGAGTGGGCCGTCTGGGGCGTGCTCAAGCGGAAAGCCTCGCCACAGCCAAGGGTACAGCGCCGGCCACTCTTATTCCGATGATAGGGGCAATTGCGACTGCTGGTGACCATCAACCAGGGGTGGTGCAATGAGCCCCTGATCCCTTCGGGCAGGGGGGCAACTCCCTGCAGCAGGTTATCCAGCTCAACCCGACCGATCCCGATATCGGTCAGAAGCCGATGGGCTTCACGACCGTACCAGCTTCCCTGCCTGAAATACTCCGCAGCCTCGTCAGAAAGTTCTAAATCGGTGATACGTGGGCCGCGCTTCTGACCGGAGAGCGCCCGACCAAGAATAATCTGCGCCTGAGGCAGATGCCGCCGCGCCGGCTCAAGTGCACCGAAATCGGAGATCAGCAGTTCATCCTCGGCCTGCCAGTCATCGGCCAACAGACTGAAAAGCTCTGCCAGTTCATCGAGGGTCTCCTCACGCAGCACCGGAGTCATCAGGGTAAAACTCAGGCCGGAGCCACGTGCGAGGTTGCGTGCCTCAAGAATCTCACGGCTTGAGGGCATGGCCCAGCTGCAAAATTCGGCGCCAAAATAGAGACGGGCATAAGCGGCCAGACCAGAGATGCCACTCAAGCGTGAAAGCGCCAGGGCCCGGGTAGGAGATGAGCTCTTCATTAACTACGGCGGGAGGCCGGAACGTGAAGGGTCAGCTTTTGGCCTGGTTGCAGAATGTGTTTTTGGGTCAAATCGTTCCAGCGGCGAATCTGATTGGTTGCGACATCGAACTGACGACCGATCCCCCAGAGGGTGTCGCCACTACGAACCCGATAAACCAACTTTTTCGATGGCCCGGTGATCCTTGCCGTCCTCTTGCGCGCAACCTTCTTCTGTCCACGCTTGGAGACAGCCAGAACCTGCCCCGGACGCAACAGATTGCTCCAGCCGAGCCGGTTCCAGACGCGCAACTCCTTCTGCGTGACACTGAAACGCTGCGAAATCTTCCACAGGCTGTCGCCGGAACGCACCGTATAAAGCTGACGACGGCTGCGCAGGTAATCATCGGCCATCTCATCGATCGGCAACCGGGTAAATCCTTCACGCAGGGGAAGAATCAGGTTCGTCCCGATCCGCAGTGCGCGCGGGTCCTTGATATTGTTGAGACTGACGATATCCTCAACCTGAATGCGCTATTTTCTGGCCAGGGTGCGTAGATTATCTCCGGCAGCGATCTTATGCCGATGATAACGAGCACGCTTGCCTTGGGGCAGATCAGCGTAGGCGGCACGACACAGCTCTCCCCGACCGCTCGGAACCCGCAGTTGATAATCGGTGATTCCAGGGGGGGTACACCAGCGTTTGAGCTCAGGGTTCAACGCCTTGAGTTCCTCATAGCCGCTGCCGCTCAGTTCGGCGACCACTTCAAGATCGGTGGTGGTTGCCAGGGTGACGGTTTCGGTCTGCGGCCGATGTTCGAAATCGAGATCGCCAAAGCCATAACCTTCGAGATCGCTCACGATCCTCAATGCGGCAAGCAGTTTTGGCACATAGTTCTTGGTTTCGGCCTGCAGCACCTTCCCCGCGGCCAGATCCCAGAAATCAC
>JAUXIR010000354.1 GCA_030620915.1 Geopsychrobacter sp.
CTGCGACGCTGGAGGTTGCAGCGGCGATTGTCGCCAGCTATGGTAAGGGGAAGAACGAAACTGAGGTTGATGTCCTCAGCATCCGCAACGGAGCAGAGACCGGCCTGCGGGTTGTACCACTGGCGCGGGAAGAATCGCTGAAGCTGCTGCTGTAAGCCGACAGAATGCAACCCGGCAGAGGGCAAGTGGGAACGGTGACTAAGGCCGGGATTCATCCAATCCCTTTCGCATGAAACAGCCTGTCGACCAGGTAGGATTGTGCCTATGCGGTTTCGCCCTTATCCAGACGATAGGGTTTCCCATTCTCTGGATCTTCGCCTCGTGCGGGACTCCCGTCCAGGGGTGGTCGATGGGAAAAACCAGGGAACAGCCCCCTTATCCGCGGGCAAAGATAGCGATGGCCAACGTGAACCTCGCGGATTGCAGTTGCAATATGCTGTTCCCCCGCCATGCTCACAATGTACCCGGCGGCCCCGGCCTTAAATGCCTGCATGATATAAGTCTTACTATCCTGCAAAGCCAGAAAAACAATCGGCAGCTACGGGCTCCCCGCTTTTAAAGCGGCCAAAGTCGCCAGACTTCCCCCGGCAGAAGCGGTCCCGTCCAATAGCAGAACATTCGGCTGTAGTTTTTCTGCCAACAGGGTTGCAGCCGAGCTGTCCGCCACCTCCCCAATGAGAACGATATCCGACACCACGCCAATAAATTTCCGCAACTCAGCCAGAACCAACGACTGATCACTGATGACCAGGGTGCGGATACGGCCTGTCTCTTTCAGTGAAGATGGAGAAGCTTGCATCAAGGCCATCCTCGCTTGTAGCGGCAAGCAAAACGGGGCCTAAGTCGGATAAACTCAGGTAATACTTTTTATATGGTAGTGAGAAGTCGGCGGAGAGGCAATCGGGGAAAACCTGCTTTTAGGGTAGGAAAACCCTTCAGGCAAAAGGGTTTGCACAGCGTCAGGGCACTGACCAACCTAGCCGCACCAGGTTTCAGGATCGAGAACACCGATGCGGATCGCATATTTCACCATCTGCACCGGCTGGCTGATGCCAATTTTCTTGATGATATTCGCCCGATGCTTTTCGACAGTCTTCGAACTGATAAAGAGAATTTCAGCAATCTCAGCGGTGGGGTTGCCTTGAACCAACAGCTGAAAAACCTGTCTTTCCCGTTCAGACAGCTCTTCGTAGCCGCCACGGGCTGGTTCCTCCTGCCGACATCCCCCCAGATAAGATGTGATGACAGAGGTGCGCATCTTCGGGCTCAGATAGTATTCCCCCTCGTTAACTCTGCGGATGGCTGCCAAAAGCTGCTGGCTGGGGGCCGCCTTGAGGACGTAACCCTTAGCCCCGGCCTGAAAAACCTTATGCGCGTACCCCTCCGTTTCGTACATCGAAAGAATCACAATCGCAAGATCCGGATTCGCATCCAGCGCCAGGCCGATGATTTCAAATCCAGACATCTTCGGCATATTGATATCGAGCAATAAAAGGTCCGGTTTCAGAGAACGAACCAGATTCAAGGCCTCGACCCCGTCGGCGGCCTCGCCGACCATCTCCATGTCGGTCTGAGTTTCAATCAGCTGCCGCACCCCCTCTCGAACCATGGTGTGGTCATCAGCGATCAGGATCTGGATCGGTTTCATCACGCCTCCTTTGCAGATCAAGCGGAATATTGATCAGAATTGTCGTACCGCCCCCCGGCGTCGATGTCAGCTCCAATCGACCATCGAGGGATGCAACCCGCTCACGCAACCCCAGCAGACCGAACCCCCGGCGACGATTCCGGCCTGGACGGAGTGCTTCGATATCGAAGCCGACGCCATTGTCACTGATCCTGAGTTGAAGCTCGGTCGCCCTATAACTGAGGCAGATCTCTGCATGGGTCGCATGGGCGTGCTTAAGGATATTGTTCAAGGCTTCCTGGCAGAAGCGAAAAATTGCCAGTTCGATCTCCGGAGCACAGCGGCAACTCACGCCCTGCTCTTCTAAAGTGATTTCCAGTTCCGCCCAATCACCTTCAATCAGAACCTGGATCGCCGGCTTCATGCCGAGTTCATCCAGAATCACCGGTCTTAACTCAAGGGTAAACGAACGAACCTGATCTCCCAGATCGGCAACCATGTGCGTCAATCGGTCGGCCTGTTGGTCAAAATTGAGCCCCTGCCCGGTCGGAGAGCGATAGCTTTCCTTTAAGGTGGCAAGCCCGAATTGCAGAGCGGTCAGAACCTGACCAAAATCATCATGCAGGTCTCTGGCAAGCCGTTGTTTCTCTTCTTCGGTCCGCCTGATCAGCTTGCGTGACAGCAGTTGATTTTCATCTTGAGCATGGCAGTGGGCAGCGTCCAGGCTCTTAAAGGGGCGATAGAGGGTAAAATAGAAGATCGGCGACAGCAGCAGAACAGTCGCTCCGGCATCCAGCAGCACATGACGCGCCAGTGACAGATTGACAAAATTGGCCAGCGAGTACTCGATGACAATCTCAATCAGAAAGATTGAAACAATCATCAGGAGAGTCGGCCGGAGCACTGAGGGGAAATAGTCCCTATCCCGCCAGTGAATCAGATCGGCCGTCAGCAGACGGATCACATGCTGTACGCTGGTCTCCTCGCAGGTAGTGTCCCGGTGTGTTTTATACTCAACATCGTCCACCGGTGACCCTCCCCCGTCAGACTTCGATCTGCCTGACCATCGCTC
>JAUXIR010000140.1 GCA_030620915.1 Geopsychrobacter sp.
CAACGCGGCAAGTAGATAAATAGCCTGTGGGGCTGTCCTCAACCCCAGACCCAAATTAGCCCCCCCCCCCCGTTAAGTCAATGAAGCAGGGACGCTCCCAGGGAGCGTCCCTGCTGTTTAATCGGATCTAGAAGATCGGAACGAGACCGTAGCCCTTGTTCTGATAGCCGATCAGGGAATTGAAGCCGTTTCCGATGATCGCGAGTTCCGGCCAGAGTTTGTCGTTGGCAACCTTGAAGAAGTCGGTGGCGATGGCACAGACCTCCAACCGCACCCCCAGTTTGTCGAGCGCAGTTACCAAGGCGGCGATGGCTGCGAGCTCCTCCTTGTCGTCGGCCAGGTCAGCACTCGGTTCGGTGGTCAGAAATAGAACCGTGGGGCCGATGAAGACCACAATAAAGTCCGGCTCGACCTGCTGTTGCGCCATGCTCTGGTGGGCGCTTTTGATGATCTTCAGGTAGAGGGCGGTCTTCTCGGGATTGCCGGTTTTCACCAGGAAAATCCCCTTGCCCTCCTTCAATCCGGCCAGGGCCGAGGCATCGTTGATCGCCATGGCCCAGGATCCGGTGGCCAGTAGCAACAGCATAAAGACAACGGAGACGATGCAGCGCAATTGAGCTCTAACTCTCATGATTAATAGCGTTCCTTTTTAGTTTGCTGCTCGCAAGAGTCAGCGTTGATTGATACCGGCACCTGAGGCCGACCGGTTGGCGTAATGGACAACCCCAGCAGGCTGCGCAGGGAATCGAAGCAGTCCTGCAAGGGCTGCTCGTCCTTTTTCAGTCTGGAAAGCATGATCCCGCCTTCGGTAGCGGCCACGATATGACGCGCCAGGGCCGCGGCCGGCAGTTCGGCACGAACCTCTCCGGAGGCCCGGGCCGCCGAGAGCGTTTCGCCTATCCGGGCAATCCAGGCGGTGAAAACCTGGTCGACGAAGAGGGTAAAGCGGGCGTTGGTATCGCCCATCTCCAGCGCGATATTGCCGAAGATGCAGCCACCGGCGAAATTCAACTGCCGCTGCCAGTCGAGAATACTGAGGAAAAAATTCTCGAGGCAGGCCCCGGGGGTGGCGCCGGACAAGGCTTGATCCAAAAAGATCTCCAGCTCTGCCTGCGCGCTCTCCAGAACCGCCAGCCCGATCTCTTCCTTGCTCGAGAAGTGAAAATAGAGGGCGCCCTTTTTTAATCCGGTCGCCACCAGTAAATCGCTGAGGCCGGTGGTCTGAAAGCCCTTCAGCTCAAAAAGGCGGCGGGCTTCTGAAATTATTTTTTGCCGCGTTTGCTCACCTTTGGTCATCGTAAATAACCTCCATACTGAAAAGGCGACCGGTCGGTCTTTTTTGTAAAGGGAGTCATATGTTTTGTCAAGCTGTAAATAGGCATCGCAAAAATGGCCCCCCTCTGCCCTTGCTTCAAGCTCTGTGAATTTTTTCTGAGAGAGGGACCTCTCTCAGGGGTAGCAGGTCGGTGAGCGCATCGATTTCAGCTCGGATGGAGATCGGCAATTTGTCGGTATCCTTGCGGCGGTTCCGTTCCTTCTGGAAGACCGAGTTATTTACGAAACGGCTATGGCATTGAACGCTTTGTCTTTGTTGGTGTTACCGGCATTGATGCGATCGAAAATTGCGGAAAAAAGGGAGGAGATCGAGCTTGTTCGAAGAAAAATCAAAAAGGGACAGGTCGATGCGACCTGCGCCTTTTTGATTCATGAAATTGAGGGATGATCTGGCAACACTTTTCTGGGCCGAATCGGTCAGCATGAGCCACTTGGTAAGGGCCGCAGAGTCGATTGCAATAAAGACCCAGTTGGTGTGTCCTTATTGAGGAAGATCTATTGCGAGGATCTTGCCGCCATGGCCCTGGACTGAATCCTGGGCACGAGCCCTTACCCGTTGCCGAAAACAGGCATGGTAAAACAAGAGTCAACTGACTATCGGCACCTCGGTCGCTTCAAGAATCTGCATAATCCGGCTTGGACTGCCTTGGTGCTTGTGGGTCTGCGCGCAAGTCCGTCCCGATCTCACTTTCGTTTCTTGCCCTTCCCCTTGCCCTTAACCTTAGCTTTGCCTTTATCATGGTAAATATCGCTGCCGCGCTTCAGGGCATGGAATTCTTTAGAGCCGGGTTTGATGCCGAGGCTCTTCGCGAGTGCGCCCCAGCCCTTATTCTTTTCAGTCCGGTATCTCTCGATAACGAAATCCATGGGTCTTGCCGACATTTCCCCCAAACGGAAGACCATATAGGCATCCGCAGGTCTCTTAACATTGCTGAGGACGGCATCAATCTGTAGATCACCTAGCTTGAATCGAGTTGCAATCCTTGCCCTGAATCCTGAAGGATCAGCTTGCGCACTGAGGTTAAAATCTCTCGTCCAGTCAAAATCACCTGCAGTTACGACCGCCGCTGACGCAGCGAGTAAAAATACTATCGCGGGGATGAACAACATGTTTTTAAATTTCATGGGATGCTCCTTTTGATTCCTGGTTTTATGCCTGATGGATGAACTGCAGAGTGCAGACAGGTCCCCCTTTGCTTTATCGTGCTCCTCTAACTTTGGTCGGTGAAAGAAGCCGAGAGTCTACCGCAGCTTATCCATCAAACCAACCAAGTTGAGTTGCACTTTCAAATTGAATCCGGGATGTTCTTCTGCCCGGGAGTCTTTACTTTTTACCTTATAATCAACCTACGGGGTCTAGCTTGGAGTTTGGACATTCCTTGCCGAAAGGTGGGGAAGTTCTCTCCTCGCTGCCCAGCGGTTTTCGCCTGAACTAATAAATCTCCTGTCCAATCCTCTCCCACCTTACCTCGGAATTCTCACTATCCCAGGACCAATAAATCTTTGCGGCCCGGCCGCTAATTTTTTCTGCGGCAACAAAGCCCCAAAAGCGACTGTCGAAAGAGTAGTCGCGATTATCCCCCATGGTGAAATACATCTCTTCCGGAACTTTAAGCGCGGCCATATTGTCACGCGGACCGACCTTGGAAGCTAAGATCTCGGCGTCTCGGTACGCCACATATTCCTCTCTAACAAACTGGTCGTTCACCAGCAGTTGCTTGTCACGAATTTCAATTTTATCCCCCGGCACCCCAATCACGCGCTTGATAAAGTCTCGCGGACGATCCTTGTCGGCGTCGGAAGGAAACTCAAACACGACGATATCACCTCTTGAGATGCTATCAAGCGACCTGTCGATCAGGATATGGTCACCGACGAGCAGGGTTGTTTCCATGCTTCCCGATGGGATCTTATGGGCCCGAACCAGCGCGTGTTTGATATAGGTGGAGGCAAGCAGATCACCACCAAGGCCAACGACCAGGTAAATAGCGATGTAAACAACTGGACGGTTGTATTTCTTGGGTTGAAAATTGTATTTGAATTTGCGCGCGGTCTTTATGCCATCAACAATCGCCAGGATAAGAACCAGGATTGTCAGCAGAAAAAACACGGCGAGCACCGCAAAGGGGAGACCGAGAGAAAAGAGTGTGATCGCCAGACCGAAACCAGAGGACAACAGGAAAAGCACGAGTCCCTTTTGGAGTTGGCCGTTGTAGACCTGGCCCAGGCCTGGCATCAGCAGGCTATAAACAATGACAAGCCAGGTCTTACGGGATTCGGCTGCGCTTTTTTTCACCTCAGATTCAAAATCCACAACTCGGTCCTTTTTCGGCAGGCTGATCATTTCACTCCGCGGTTCAAACGCTCAATCCGTTCCTTGGTGGCAGGATGAGATGAGAAGTAGTTTACCGCTCTGTTTCCACCCTCTTTAGAACCATTTTTTTCCGCGTAGGCCTGCTCCATGCTGGTCAGGATCGCGGTGAAATGGTCGACTGACTTCCCTTGCTGAAGCAGGTATTCAAGCGCAACATCATCAGCCTGAAGCTCCATATCCCGTGAGAACCTGGCATCGACCAGCATGGTCGGCAATGCTGCGGCCATCGAGGTGGCCGAGAAGAGATCACCGGTGAGGGTGGCAACCACCAGGGCAACCGCAGAGTTCTGGATCACTTGGCGCATGGCATGGCGGTGGCGTACATGGCCGACTTCATGGGCCAGCACCGCGGCAATCTCTTCATCGCTCACGGCCATATCGATCAGCTCGTCGGTCATGACCACGGTGCCACCCGGCAGGGCAAAGGCGTTGGCACCGATTCTTGGTGAACTGCGAAGTTCCAGCCGGTAAGGACGTTCGGTGGCGTCGAGTGATGTGACCACCTGTGCAAATAGCTGTTCCAGCTCCGACTGTTGTGCTACGTCGAGTTCGGTCGGCTCGAACATGGCGCGATCGAGAATCTTCAGGGTCTCTTCGCCAAGGGTGGTTTCTGTTCCCGGCGGGATAGCATAGGCGGCCTGCTCGGCCAGCAGCGGAATGCCGAACTGGATGAAGCCGAGCACCAGGGCGACGGTCAATACCAGGGCAGCAGAGGCCAGCTTGAAACTGTTTTCCCAGCGGTGCACGCTTCGAAAAAAGCCCCCCTTCGCTTGGCGCTGTTCTAGCAGATGGGCGAAATCGGTGCTTTCGAAATCACACTTGCCATCATCCGGCAGATAGATGGAGCGCTTGATCGTAGCGAGGGGCTCCGCAATCCGCACCTCAGCCAGTGGCCAGGATGCTTCAATCCCTGCACCGCTGATCTGCAGATGATCTCCACTGATGCCCAGGGTCACGCTGTGGCGCGTTGAACTCTTCCCGTCGTAGTAGTCGCCGGCCGTTTTCATCAGATACCGAAATCGACACCAAAGATGTCGCTGATCTCTTCGCCGACTGCGTTGGTTTTTTCACGCTGGGTGTTGCGGTAACGATCAAGATTGTCAACCGCCCGCACCGACAAGTGCTCAAGCCGATACCTTGCCAGGCGTACCGAGGCCCATGGGACCAGCAGACCAACAGAAAGGATCGAGGCGATAAGGTTGGAGAATATGATCCAGGTCATGTCGCGAACCCGCATGGTGCTGATAAAACGGTTTTTGCCGATGTGGGTGCCGTTCCAGATAAGATTGGTGGATCGGACATATGAGTAGACAGTGAGAAAGAAATAGCCGGACAGTATTAATAGCACCACGACAATGCTGACAAACGCCGGCATTGCCGCATCGGTGGGGAACATATCGAAAGCGAAAAAGGTCGTACCGGCCATGAAACCACCGAAGCAGAGCACGGCGATGCCGAAGGTTTTCAGGGCGAGGATGTAGAAATCCTTCGCCCGTGCGTCAAAGCCAAAGAATGAATGGCCGAAGCTGCTGTTTTCCATCAGAAAACGCTTTTGCCGATAGTAAACATAAGGGGTCAGAACCCCGAGGGTAAAGACCGAAAGAATTGGATACCAGGCAAAAACCTTATAGGCCTCTGCGTAGGCCGGACGGAAGTTGAAACGGACATTGCGGTGTGCCGAATTGCGGTTATTGAACAGTCTGGAGCGGACCACAACCCAGGGCATTGCAATGGAAAATACCAGAGCGAAGATCATGGCGGCGATCGGGCTGTAACGGGTGCCAACGGAGTA